>CALCEK010000077.1 GCA_937900125.1 uncultured Treponema sp.
TTCGCTTTTTTCCCAGCCTGACATTTTTAAAGCTTTTTCCGTTGCGAATATTGCTCCCTTAGCTTCAGGGTCTGGCGCTGTTATATGCCCTGCGTCGCATGATGTCCCGTAACCCGTAAACTCCGCGTAAATATGTGCACCCCTGTTTAATGCGTGATTTAATTCTTCAAGCACTACAACTCCAGCGCCTTCACCCATTACAAAACCATCGCGGTCTTTGTCAAAAGGTCGGCAGGCTTTTTGCGGAGTGTCATTGTAATGGTAAGAAAGTGCTTGTAATTGATTAAAACAAGTAACACCGTAGCCGTCGATAATTGCTTCTGTTCCACCTGACAAACACATATCAAGTCTGCCTAGCCGAATCAAATCGGAGGCAATCCCTAAAGCATCTGTTCCAGAGGCACAGGCTGTCGCAACCGTAATAGAAGGCCCTTGTAAACCGTAAAAAATGCTAACATTTGCGCTTGCTTCATTTGTAAGCGACATAGGGCTTGTTAAAGGTGGCATATGGCTAGGCCCCACATTAAAATATTTGTCAAAGGCGGTAAAAGTTGTTTCTTCGCCACCTAAAATGTTTCCAATAACAACGCCCGCTTTTTGCGTTTTTAAAGTTTCTTTTGAAAAGCCAGAATCAGAAACCGCCTGAGTGCTTGCCGCAAGTAAAAATTGTGTGAATCGTGCCATTTTTCTAATTGAGCGGTGGTCAATTCCAAAAGATTCAGGTGAAAAATTTTTTACCTCACCTGCAATTTGTACGGGAAAATTTGATGCGTCAAAAAGCGAAATTGTGTCTATGCCGCTTTTTCCTGATTTTGCGTTTTCCCAAGCTTCTTTTACTGAATTTCCTAGTGGGCAAACTGTGCCAAGCCCTGTGATAACAACCCTTCTGTTTGACATTTTCTTTTAACTCCTTTATCGAATCTTAAAGAACATTCCTAACATTGCAACGGTGATTAAAATTTGGATTATGAGGAATTTTATAAGCACCTGAGTAGCAGACCAGCCGTGATTTTTGCGCATGTGGTCGTGCAAAGGAAATCTTACATTTTCAAATATACTGATATGCAAAAAGCGTTTTAGGGCAACTTTTAAAAGTCCCATTCCACCGTTTACAAAAATGATTGACGATGTTGCCAAAAACATTAGTGGATTCCCGCTTACTAAAACACACACGCCTGTATAAAATCCCAATGCCCTAGACCCCGCGTCGCCCATTAAAACTGAGCTAGGAAATGCGTTGTGCCACAAATAGCCCATCAGAATCCCCGCAAGGCAAAATGTGATTGTCGCCCAAGAAGCTCCATTTACAAGGTGGGGCAAAAGTAAATATTCCGAAATATCCACGTGTCCTAAGATGATGTAAAAAATTCCTCCCAAAGTGATAAGGGCAAGCAAAACAAGAGTGGAACTTAATCCGTCTACACCGTCTGTGCAATTTGTGGTGTTTACACTCATCCAAAGCAAAATAGTCGCAATTATTATGTAAAGCCACGAGGCAATGCGTACTGGTGAAGTTATAAATGGAAACCAAAAGTAAATATTTCCGTCTTCGGAGTTTGATTTTGCGCTGTATGCTAAAATTATTGCCGCTAACACAGAAATTATAAGGTCAAGCAAACCTTTTAAATATTCTCCCCAGCCTTTTTTGCTTCTGTCATCTAAAAAACCTGTTAGCATCATGCACCAAGTAAGAAACACTATTCCCGCTTGAACTATATCTAGCGGTGCAAACAAAAATGTTAGCAAAACAAAAATCGTTATAAAAACAACTCCCGCGCCCGTTGGCTTTCCTTTAGCCGCTTCTTTTGTGAGCGTAAATTCGCGCCCGCGGTCAGAAGGCAAAAATTTGTAAAACATCGGCAAAAGTTTCATTGTCAAAAAAAAGCCTGTGTAAAGGGCTAAAGTTATAAGAACTGTATACGATTGAAGCAGTCGGAGCGGTCCAAAATATTCCTTTAAAATGCCGCCCAAATAATAAACCATAAAAACTCCAAAAATCGAATTGAAAACTAAAAATTTAGAATATTGCTATTTTACTAAAATGCTTCCATTTCTGCAAGACATCGCATTGCTTTGCGCTTTTTGCTTAGAAAGTATGGCATAAGGTGATTTTTTGTGTTATATTTTCGATTATGAACATTATTGCCGAACATTCAAATCTTTTTGGTAACATTCAAGTTCCAGGTTCAAAATCGCACACAATTCGCGCTTTGCTTTTGGCCTCCCTTGCCGAAGGCACTTCTCACATAAAAAATCCACTTCCAAGTGCGGACTGCCTTAGTACCGCACACGCGCTTCCGCTTTTGGGAGCAAAAGTTTGTGGCATAGAAAATGACAAAGAATGGATTGTCGATGGTGCGGGAAGTTCTATTCACCTTCCAAGCGATGTTGTAAACGTGGGAGATTCTGGCTCGCTTTTGTATTTTTTGTCACCGATTGCCTCAACTTTTGCGGGCTGGAGCGTTTTTACGGGAGATGAAAGCATTCGAACTCGTCCCGTTTATCACGTGGTTGACGCTTTAAGACAACTTGGGGCGACCGCTTTTACGGCTTTGCCAGAATCAAAAACTTGTCCGCTTTTAATTCAAGGTCCTGTTCAAAATGGAACGGTAAAAACTGCGGGAGAAGTTTCTAGTCAGTATATTTCGGGCTTGATGATGGCGGCTTTGCGTTTAAAAGGAACGATGAAAATTGAACTTTCTAATCCAAAAGAAACGCCTTATTTAACGATGACGCAAAAATGGCTCGAAAAAATCGGGGCAAAAGTTACAATTTCAGATGATTTTAAGCATATCGAAGTGTCTGGAAAGGAAAAAATCGATTCTTTTGATTGTACAATTCCAAGCGATTGGGAAGGCGTGGCTTTTCCGCTGATTGCCTCTCTTTTGACCGATAGCGAAATTGTTATTGAAAATGTCGATTCGAGCGGAACTCAGGGGGATGCTGCACTTTTGGACGTACTTTTGAGTTTTGGCTCTGACGCTGAATGGAATCGCGCTTCTGGGACTTTGACCGTTCGCGGAGGAAAAAAATCCAAAAACAAAACGGGTTATCTTTCTACAAAAAATTACCCGAATGGAAAAGCTCACATAAATCTTTCGGGCTATCCAGATGCGGTTTGCGCCTTAGCTGCAATTTCTTGTTTTGTTGACGGAGACATTTATATAGAAGACATTGCTGTTTGCCGCCGAAAAGAAACCGACCGAATCGCGCTTCTTACAAAAGAACTTTCTAAAGTTGGTGCAAAAATTGAAGAAGGCGCGGATTTTTTGCATATTCAAGGCGTTCCTCCGATTTTGGAAGATGGTTCTAAAAATCCGAATTTTAAAATGCACGGGGCAAAATTAGAAAGTTATGGCGACCACAGACTTGCAATGGCATTTGCTTGTTTAGGTCTTGCACTTCCGAGCGGAGAAAAACTAGAAATTTCTAACGCCGAATGTTGTTCCGTAAGTTTTCCAAACTTTTTTGACTGTATGACTTCTTTAGGAGCAAAGTTTAGCGAAAAATAAAAAAGCTTTTGCCTTTTAGTTTACAAAAGTTGCTTTCCGCTTTGCAAAAAAAAACAAGCAGTCCTTAAAAAACTGCTTGTTTTTTTTTAGACTTTTTGGGGGCGAAGCAAAAAAACATTCCCCCCCAAAAAAAGAAAAATGATTTTTTAGTTTTTCCCCGCAATAACAACTGTATTCCAGTGATTTGGGTCTTCTAGCAAACCGTACTGCCGTCCTTTTAGAATGTGCTGCAATTTGTGAGCAATTGGACCTTCGCTGCCGTCACCAAACGTTACTTTTTTGCCGTTAAGGTCGGTCAAAGACGACATCGGACTGATTCCTGCCGCAGTTCCCGTAACAAAACATTCAACGGCGTTTTCTTGCACTTCTTGAACGCTCACTTTTCGCTCTTCAACCTTAAGACCTTCTTCTTTTGCCAGCTGAATTACGGACTTGCGGGTAATGCCTGGTAAAATTGTGTCGCCGAGTTCTGGGGTAACAAGTGTTCCGTCCTTTAACACAAAAAAGATGTTGCAACTTGAACCTTCCTGAAAATATTTATGCTCTACAGCGTCCAAATAAACGCATTCCACAAAGCCTTTTTCTTCGGCCTCGTGTTTTGCAAGGGCAGAAATAACGTAATTTGATGCGCATTTTATAAAACCTGTGCCGTGCGGAGTTGCGCGAATTCTGTCGGTGATAACAGCTCCGTCTAAGCCTGGCTTAAAATAGGCTGAAACTGTTGTGGCGCAAATGACAACGTATGGTTGTTTTGAGCAGCCAACGCCGATTGCTCCTTCAGAATTCATAAATGGCCGCATATAAATGGAATCGGCGTCAGCGTAATCGGTTTTTTCCCAATCGCTATTGTATTTTGGAACATAACCGAGTTCGGCGTTGCGCCTTACAAATTCCACTGAGGCTTTTACGTATTGGTCAACAGGAAATTCTGGGCAGTAAAGTCCCTTCATGCTGTTTGCAAAACGAGTGCCGTTTTGGTCTGGGCGGAAAATTGCAACACCTCCGTCCTTTGTAGGAAATCCCTTCATTCCTTCAAAACAGCCGTATCCGTATTGGCTTGTGTATGAAACAGATGGAAGCCCCATCTGATTGCGTTTTTCAAGGACAGCCTGTCTGTCAGCTTCAGAAAGAGCCATAAGCTCATCGTAGCTAACTCTGTCAGATTCAAGCCATTCTTCATCCCATTTTTTTGTGTTTGGATTGTAACGGGCAAAATATGTAATTGGATACAAATTAAGACTAAATGCCATAGTATTCCTCCGTGGTCAATAGACCTCGTCTGAAATTAAACTTTCAGAACAAACGTATAATAGCATTTTAACTGTGATAAGTAAAGTAAGCGAGTGGTGGACAGATTTTATTTTTTAGTTGACAGTTTTCAGTGGACGGTGTACAGTGCTTGCTGTTCGCTGAGAGTGCGGAGTTCCGAAGAGATTTTAAATCATCGCATAAAAAAAATCATTTTTTTTCATTAAAGTGGGGAAAACTACTTGACAAAAATCTACGGGGGGAGATTGTCTAAAAACTCAGATGCGTAGTGTTGAATCTCCCCCTAACAAAC
>CALCEK010000078.1 GCA_937900125.1 uncultured Treponema sp.
ATTCTGTTTTGTGTGAACTTTGGGCGGGTTTTGTTTTTCCGCGCCTAAGCGGGTCTGCAATTTCAAAAAAGACAATTTCTTCATCAGAAATAAGTCGATTTTCCGCATCGTATTCATATTTGCGATTCTTTTTAAGATTTTTTTTACCTTTTTCATCTAGCGAATAGTAGCTTGTGAAAATTGCATTTCCGTTAGAATCAAAATCGGTTTCTAAACGTGAATTATTTGTTTTTGATTCAATGTTGATATGTTTGAGTTGAAAATTCCCGTCATTAGTATAGGAATATTGCTCGGTATTTTCAAGCAAAATTGAATCAAGCGTTGTTCCATTTTTCCACAATGTCTTTTCCTGAAGCCTAAACTCTGAATCATAAATTCGGCGAACAATGAATTTTTCATTTGCAGAAATAAAACTATACTGTTGACTAGGAGTTTTTCCGTTTGAAAAGCGTTCTTCTCCATATTCAAACAATTTAAGACTATTTTTAGATGTTTTAAAAAGCAATTCTGCGGGACTATTTTCCTGAACTTGCACATCACTTGCTTCTTCTAATTCTCTTGGCAAAACAAGCGAAAAATCTTCATTATAAAATTCATCAGAAAGCGGAAGCAAATCATTTTCCTCATACAAAAGAGCGTTTAATTCGCGAGAAATTGCAATGCGTGCTTGACCGCTGGGCAGATTTTTGTTCATTTTTAAAAGCAAATCTGTTTGCCGAGAATCTGGAGCGGGTAAAAGTAGGTAAAAAAACATTACCGCAGTTTGTATATCCATCAATTTAGTCCAAGAAATTCTTTAAGATAATTTTCAGGATTAAAAACTGAAATATTTTCGTATTTCTCACCAGTACAAATGTATGCTACAGGAATGTTTAGTTCTTTTCCGATAGAAATAATTTCTCCGCCACGCGCAGAAGAATCGTATTTTGTAAGAATCAGAGCGTCAATTCCAACGGCTTCGTTAAAAACCTCGGCTTGCCGCACCGCATTTTGCCCAGTTGTAGCGTCAATCACCAAAATTTTTTTGTAACAACCAGAATCAGCTTTACTTTCTGCTATGCGATGGATTTTTTTTAGCTCATTTACAAGATTTTCTTTATTGTGGAGTCGCCCTGCGGTGTCTGCAATAACAAGCCCGCCACCATTTGCTTTAATTGCCGTTGCTGCGTCAAAAACAACAGCCGATGGGTCGCTCCCCATTTGATGTTTTACTACACGAATGTTTAGTCTTTCACCGTGAAGTGCAATTTGGTCTACCGCTGCGGCTCTAAACGTGTCAGAAGCAGAAAGTACAACATTTGTGCCACGAGAAGCATACAATTTTGCGAGTTTTGCGGCAGTTGTTGTTTTTCCAACTCCGTTTACACCGAGCAACATAAAAATATTTGTCTTTTGATTTTCAACGGGGAGTTCAATACTTTTGACATATCGAGATAAAAGCGCGGAAAGTTCCTTGTAAATTTGGTCTTTTTCGTGGATTTTTTTTTCTTTACAAATTTTTTGCATTTCTTCTACAAATTCATAGGCTGTTTTTGCACCAATATCGCCTTCAATTAAAGCGTCTGTCAAATCATCAAAGAAATCTTCATCTTGTGCATTGTGGCGACCGAAAAGTGATTTTAATTTTTCCGCAAATGACATTTTTGCCATAAAAAAACCTCCTTAAAATTATCTTAAAACACATTGTTTAAAAGTCATAAATTTTCTTCCGCTTGCAAATTTTCTTCTTGCAAATCTGTTTTAAGCTGATTTTCAGAATTTTCCTCAGAATCAGAAAATTCAGAATCATCAGATTGCGGAATTTGCAACGAAAAAGTTTTTTTGTCCGCTTTTTCCTTTTTTTCCGCAGAAACAGTTTTTACTTCTACGGGCAAAACCGAAGATGCTGAGTGCAAATAGCGAATCAATTCGTAAACAAAAAACACTCCCGCAGAAACAGAAACAGCAATAGTTCCCCATGTAATGTAATACCAACTATACACTTGTTTCACAGTAGAAAATCCGCTAAAATATCCGTTGTAATAATTGCTATAAGTTCCGTAAGCATAAAACGCAAATGGTAATGACAAAATCAACGAGGTGTAAGCACTATACATCCATATACGCCTTTTGTCGATTTCCGCAGTTTTATCTTTTAGTTTGGAATTTACAGAAAGCAAAGCTCCCTCATTTTGTGCTTCGGGCGGAATAAAAAAGAACAAATTTTGCGCCTCCCCAGTTTTTGTTTTTAGGTCTGAGGCGGTAAATTGTCCAAAAATGGGCATTCCGTTTACCGTGATAGTTGTTCCAGAGTTTCCCAAAAGAATTTGCCCCGCAAATTGTCCGTCCGCATAGAAATTTCCTGGAAACGGATACTTTAAGAAAACTTCAACAAATGTATTATTTTCTCGAACAAGTGGCACGTGCATATAAAAAATCGGCGAATCTTGAAAATTATACGTTAAAGTTTGCGAAATATAACCTTCCGCACTAATTTCAAGCGTGTGAAGCCCAGAGGACGTTTTGTACGTTCCGTCCCAAGAAGCATCTTGAACAATTCCGTCAATCACGACTTTTGCCTCATTTTTTAATTCGGAAGGTTCAATTTCAATAAATAATTGTACAGGGCGGGCGTTTACAACTGAGGGCAACAGCTCCCGCGCAATATTTGTGGCAATAGTAGAGCTATCTTTTAAAAGACCGACTTCTGTAACAGTACCAATCGTTTTGCACCCAGGATAAACAGTAAGGGAAGCGGTAACGGCTGCATATTCGCCAAAAATTGTAATTTGCCCCGTTATTAGCGCGTTAATTTTTTCAGTTAGAACAGCTTTTTCAAACTCACGGCTCTTTTCGCCCACTTCTAAAACAGTTTCAGTTGGTGTAAACAAAGAGGAAATATCGTTTTTATAAAGAGAAACATTTTCTTCTTTTGGGGGAGCAATACGATTTTCTTCTTTTTGTCGAGGAAAAATCGCGCTAAATGGCAAACGATAAAAAAAATCTGGCAAAAAATGGCGATTCTCTTGTTTTTCTTGCGGAGATTCATTTTCTTCCTTTGCTTGTTCAACTTTTTTAAGATTATTTTCAATTTGTTCGGAAATCGATTCGATTTTTTTGTCCGCCTCAGAAAGTTTTTTTTGCAAAGATTTTCCGCTTTCAGTCACAATAATTGCATCTCGTGCTTTTATTTCCTTAGAAAGTTGCAAAAAAAGTGAAATTCGCTCGGTTTGCAACGTTTCTAAAGTGCGAAAAAGCATTTCTTCTCGCGGTGGAATCCGAGTTGCTCCCTCAATCACCTGTTCTAAAATTAAAGACGGAATGAGGGAAGCTGCCTCTTTTTCTGAATCAGACGGGATTCTAGCTTTTTGGGAAAACGAAAATTTCATAGCAGCCAAAATCCATTCCTCATTTTTTTGCGTATTTTGAGCAAACAAAATGTGCGTTAACAGCAAAATTGCAAGTAAAACAAGCGTTTTTTTGTTTTTATTCGTCCAGAGCGTCATCGTCCTCGGCATCAACGGGAAGCCCTTTCCAGCGAACTGCTAAATAGGCATCCAAAAATCCATCAATATCCCCGTCCATAACACCTTGAATGTTTCCAACGGAATATTTTGTTCTGTGGTCCTTTACCATTGTATAGGGTTGAAAAACGTAAGAACGAATTTGGCTTCCAAAAGAAATGTCCTTTTTTTCGCCCGCAAACTTTGAGTTTTCTTTTTCTAGATCGGAAGAGCGTCGTGTAGGGAAAGAGTGTAGATCTCGGTGGTCG
>CALCEK010000079.1 GCA_937900125.1 uncultured Treponema sp.
CGTGGATACAATGCTATGCTTGAGCGCTTGGAACCAAGTGCTATTATCTGCATTGGAAAACCTTTTCCAGAGATGGAAGGCCTCGTGGCCGTAGTTGACTACCTTTCCTCCAGAAGGGTGGTGAGATAGATGGGTGGTCGAGGCACGTATGCGTCTGGAAACAATGTCCCCTATACCTTTAAAGCCGTGGGCTTTGTAGACGGAATGAAGGTGGTTGAAGGATTGGGCGGCGTCCACGGATTGCCAGCCGAAGCACACTCGAGCAATGTCTATGTTCAGCGTCTTGCAAACGGAAATATCAAGAAGTAAAATACTTTTTGCTGCAATAAAAACAGTTGCTTTAAAACGGAAATAGGTGTAAACTTATAAAATCTGATTTATATCTAAAATTATCGTTATAATCAAGGAGTCGTGTATGAACACAAAAGGAATTGAAGCTGTAGCACTTTCAATCCGTAGTCTTTCGATGGACGCTATTCAAAAAGCGAATTCAGGGCATCCTGGGCTTCCGCTTGGAGCTGCCGAACTTGCCGCTGCGCTTTATGGTGAAATTATGAAGCATAATCCTAGCGATTCAAAATGGGTTGACCGCGACCGTTTTGTTCTTTCTGCGGGACACGGCTCTATGCTATTGTATTCCATTTTGCATCTTGCAGGTTATAAAGTTTCCCTTGACGACATAAAAACCTTCCGCCAAGTTGGTTCAAAATGTCCAGGACACCCAGAAGTTGGCGTTACAGATGGCGTTGAAAGCACTTCAGGTCCGTTGGGACAGGGAATTGCGGTTTCTGTTGGTATGGCGATTGCAGAAAGTATGCTTGCGGCTAAATTCAATACAAGCCACCATACTATTGTAGACCATTATACTTATTCTTTAGTTGGCGAAGGTTGTCTTGAAGAGGGCGTTTCTTCCGAAGCTTCTTCTCTTGCGGGAAATTTAAAACTTGGAAAGTTGATTGTTTTTTATGACGAAAACAAAATTTCCATCGATGGTTCAACAGATTGCACATTTACAGACGATATTCAAAAACGCTATGAATCTTACGGCTGGCAGGTTTTGCGCGGTTCAATGTACAACATTGGAGAGATTGTTGACCTTACAAATATTGCTAAAAGCGAAAAAAATAAACCCTCGCTTATCATTTTAAAATCCACAATCGGAAAAGGTGCGCCAAAAGAAGGAACGGCAGATGTTCACGGTGCTCCTTTGGGTGTGGACGGAGTAAAACTCGCCAAAGAAAAATTAGGGCTTCCTTGTGACAAAGATTTTTATGTTGTTCCAGAGGCAAGTGAATATTTTGCTTCTCGAGCGGGCGATTTTGCAAAAGCTCAAGAAAATTGGAATGCAGAATTTGACGCATGGAGCAAAGAAAATCCTGATTTAAGAAAAAAATGGGATGCGTACTGGAACGAAGAGCAAACAGCCGAAGTTGCAAGTCCTAGCTATAACGAAGGCGATAAACTTGCAACGCGAGACGCTAGCGGAAAAAGTTTAAATTGCATTTCTGACCGCTACGAATGGCTTGTTGGCGGTTCTGCGGATTTGCAGGGACCAAACAAAACAAAGGTAAAAAATGACAATGGCACTTATTCTGCACAAAATCGCACGGGTAGGGCAATAGAATACGGAATCCGCGAATTTGCTATGAGTCAGGTGATGAGCGGAATCAATTTGCACGGCGGATTAAGGGCTTTTGGTGCTACATTCCTTGTGTTTAGCGATTATTTGCGCCCTTCTTTGAGAGTTGCCGCTTTGAGCAAAATTCCAAATATTTACGTCTTTACACACGATTCAATTTATGTCGGCGAAGACGGACCTACTCACCAGCCGATTGAAACTCTTGAGGCTTTGCGTTGCATTCCAAATGTTCAAGTTTTGCGACCAGGAGATGCGGAGGAAAGCCAAGTTGCTTGGGAAATGGCAATTGAAAGCAAAGACCATCCTGTTTGCATGGCGTTTAGCCGTCAAGGTTTGAGCGTTTATAAAAAATTTGATTCTGAATGGAAGCAAAATGCAAGAAAGGGCGGTTACATAGTGCAAGAAGGTTCTGAAAATCCTGATATTACGATTCTTGCGACTGGTTCTGAAGTGAATATGGCTCTTGAAGCGGCAAAACTTGTTTCTGACAAAAAGATTCGGGTTGTTTCTGTATTTGACAAAACACTTTTGGAAAACAATGAGGCTTTTACAAAACAATTGCTTGGAAATACAAAGCGCGTTGTTGTAGCTGAGGCAGGAGTTCGCGGAACATGGACTGCTTTTGCAAAAAAATCCGACATTTTCTCCTTAAATGATTTTGGCGAATCTGGACCTGCAAATGCTGTTGCAGAACATTTAGGCTTTACTGCATCGCATCTTGCCGAATTGTTGCGAAAATAAAAATATAGACGCATAAGTTTTCCCCGCCCTAAAAAGGCGGGGTTTTGTGTATCAGTTTATCACTTTGTAATACGTCTCATTTTTAAAATGCTAAAATTTCCTTAAAAATTTGAATTGCATATTGGTCGGTCATTCCACTGATGTATTCGATAACGCATTTTTCCCAACTTTCGACATTTGCAATGGTAAACACTTCGCGGGTTTGGCAATAGATCGGAAGAGCACACGTCTGAAC
>CALCEK010000080.1 GCA_937900125.1 uncultured Treponema sp.
AATCCCCATCCCCAAATTAAATTTATAATTTTTGTTATAATATATATGTTATTAAATTTATTTATTATTTTTTGTAATTATTTAATAAATAATATAAAAATGTTAAATTCATATGAATTTAATTATACGTTATTAAACAAGATATACAAAAAAGAAAGAGATACTCTTTTAATGAATCGTTTAAAGAATATTAAATCAATAGTAAACACAAATTGTCCTCATAGTTTTAGTTCATTTCGGAAAAAGCCTACTAAATCAAATTTAAAAAAAGATTTGAGTAAAAAATAATTAATATAATAAATATATAACCTATTAATAATATAGTTAAGAATTATGATATTGAAAGAAGCAATATGATATTATATCAAAAATTATATGATATAGATAAAAATGGACATAATTCAATATCTAAATCATTAAAACCAGCATTTAAATTTAAGAAAAGAAATAGAGAAGAATTAGTTAAAAATGAGATAAAATCATTAGCACAAGAAAATTTATTTATTTTGAAAAAGATATTAAATAAGAATTCAGAATATAGTGCTAAAAAATATGAAGAACAATATAAACAATCACAAAAATATAAAAAAATGTTATGTCATTATAATTGTGTAGATTTTAGTACATCAAAAAATAATAATGAACCTATAGTACAAAGTTGTAATTTTTGTTCAACAAAAAAATCGAATCAAAAATTGCCAAAATTATTTACACCAAAATCAAGTCAAAAATGTTTTAGAACAACAATATCAAGAGGAGGTGCATTAGATGAAAGATATTATAAAGAAGCAACTAGAAGTAGAAAAATGAGTAGTACAACAAGATCAAAATTTAGAAATACAAGATATGATGATAAAAATAAGAAAAAAGAAGCAAGTAATATAGATGAAGAAAGTAATGAAGGAAGTAGTTCAGATAAAAAAATATCAGGAAATGGAAATACAGATAATGCAAATGGTAGTGGAAGTGGAGAAGGAAGTGAATTAAATAAAAGCAAAAGTGGAAGTAATAGTGAAGAAGGAAGTGGTAATGGAAGTGGAGAAGGAAGCGAAAATTAAATCTCAAAATAAAAGTTAAAAACTTAAGCGGGAACAATCGCTTTTACATTTCACTTTTGTGTGCGCTAATGCAAAATCCGCGTTGCTTAATTTTAGACGAACCTTCGGCATTTTTAGACCAAAACGAGCGCGAAAATTTGTATTCGGCTTTAAAAAATTTTGTGGCTTCTTTTGGAAGGATGGGAATAATCATTACGCATAGCACCGCAGAGGCTCTAAAGGCAAACACCATAACTCTTTTAAAAAAGGGAAAACTCGATGCGGTTTTTAATTCAAGCGAGTCCTACAAGAACTTTGCAAAAGAAAAAATTTCTAGCGCAAAAATAAATGGCATAACGCCTTTTTTAAGCGATTGTAAAAATGCAAAACCTGCTGTTTGTTTTAAAAACATTTGTGCAAAAAGCAAAACAAAACCCGCCGTTTTAAATGCGGATTTTTGTTGCTATTACGGAACAATTTGCGCAATCAACGGAACAAACGAGCCATCGCTTACAACATTTGAAGATTTTGTTACGGGAATGTACCAAGGAGAATCAAAAGGGAATGTTACTTTTTTTTGCAACGAAAAAAAATTTCCCTTTAGCGCGGAACAATTTACAAAACGCGGAAACGAAATTCTTTATAAGTTAAATGTTGCCATCGTTCCTTCAGACAGAAGTTTTAGAGCGTCAAACCCAAATCTTACGGTTTCACAAATGCTTTGCGCTCACAAAAAATCGGGTGTAAAAAATCAGGCAAACTCTTTAATTAAAAAGGCAAATGTCAACATAGAAGCGCAAGAAAAATGTTCGCACTTAAGCGGCGGAATGTTGCAAAGACTTATTTTAGAACGCGAATTGAGCAAAAATCCTTCAATCATAATTCTCTGTAATCCAATGCAAGCATTAGACATAGAAGCGCAAGGACTTTTAACAAAAAGAATCTGCGAACTTTCAAAAGAAGGAAAATCAGTTTTAATTTTAGGTGCCGAAGATGTGCCGCTTTCTATTTGCACAGAAGTTTACGAACTAGACGGCGGCATTTTGCGCAAAAGTTTTTCCGCTTTTGATTTGGAGAAAAAATGAAAAAAATCGATTTTGTTTCTATTTTAAAAACACTCATTGCTTTTTTTTCTGGCGCGGCTGTTTGCATTTTGATAATTGTGTTTTTTGCAAAAAATCCGAGCAACGCGCTAAAGACACTTTTTTTGGGAACATTTTCTTCAAAATATTATTTTGGCACAATGTTAAACACCGCGTCCCTTTTGATGATTTCTGGCACGGGAGCGGCAATAGGATTAAAAAGCGGAAATATGAATCTTGGGGGCGAAGGACAAATTTATGCGGGAGCGTATGCGGGAACTTTTGTCCTAGTAAGCGTAAATGCTTTTTCAGATTCGATTGTCTTTTTACTTGCACTTTTTGCCGCACTTTTTACAGGCGCACTTATGACATCTTTGTCTGCGCTACTAAAAAAAATTCGCAAAGCCGAAGTCCTTCTCACTTCGTTTTTAATTTCCGCCGCAACAATTCCATTTGTAGATTCCCTTATCAGCCAAAATCAATTAGACGGAAATTTGCTTTCGCTCCCGTACATAAAAGAATCGTTTCGCTTTAAAAGCATTTTGCCGCCAAGCTCGCTTTCTGTAATTTTATTTTTTGCAATCGCACTTTGCATTTTGAGTTTTTGTTTTTTGCACTACAGTCAAAAAGGTCGCGAATTACAATTGTGGGGAATCGCCCCAGAGTTTGCGCGTTTTAGCGGATTTAACGAAATTTCTTCTTCAACTGCAGCCCTTTTGATTTCTGGAATGTTACACGCGCTCACAGGATTTTTTGCCGTGTGCGGAACATTTTACACTTGCCACAAAGGATTTTACAGCGGAATGGGCTGGAACGCGCTTAGTGCAAGTTTGATTGTTTGTTCAAATCCAATAGCCCTAATTTTTGCCGCAATTTTGCTTTCTTGGCTTTACACTTCTGCGGATTTGGTGGGATTAACGCAAGGTTTTTCTTTTGACATAAGCGGGATTGTTCAAGGCTGCATTTTGTTTGCAATCGCACTTGCATTTAATTCACGGGAGAAAAAATAATGCTGATTTTACAGATTTTTTACATAGCCGCTCCACTTTTGCTCATAACACTTGGCGCACTTTTTAGCGAATACGCGGGACGATTTGCAATGTTTATGGAATGTATTATAAATATGGGAGCGTTTTTTTGCTACGCTTTTACGATTTTTACGCACAATGCTTTTTTAGGAAGTGCGTTTTCAGTGCTTTTGTGTACAATTATAGTGTTTGCTTTTGAAAAAATAGCAACGTTTTGTAAGGCGAATATGTTTTTAACTTCGCTTGCATTAAATTTGCTTTTTTCGGCAAGCCCCACTTTTCTTTCCGCAGTGATTTTTGGAACGCGCGGAGTTTTGTATTCAGCGGATTTTACTTTTTCTTCTTCTAGGGTGAAAATCATCACATCGATTATCGCGCTTGTTTTTTGCATTCTGATGATTTTATTTTTGACCAAAACAAATGCGGGCTTAAAGCTAAAAGTTACGGGGAGTTCAGAGGCAGTTTTAAAAAGTCAAGGCGTAAATGTCAATTTTTACAAAAGTCTTTCTTGGATTGTCGCAGCGTTTAGTGGCGCATTGTGCGGCTCAATGTTAGCATTGCGGATTTCTTCTTACGTCCCGGGGATTTCAAGTGGAAGAGGCTGGACGGCATTAGCGGCAGTTTTTTTAGGCAAGCGAAATCCCTTGTTTATTGCCGTTGGAGTAATTGTCTTTGCGCTCGCAGAATACGCTTCTGTTTCCATACAAAACATTCCAATGTTTGCCGCACTTCCGTCATCTTTACTTTTAGCCCTTCCCTATTTGCTTGCACTCATTTTAATCTTAGCCGTTCCTCAAAAGTGGCAAGAATAAAGG
>CALCEK010000081.1 GCA_937900125.1 uncultured Treponema sp.
CTTAAAACTCGCATTTTCAAAGTTATCTCTAAAAATTGCAATTTTTAGAGATTTCATAAATGTTTACGTTTCTTCTTTAATAGTAGAAAAATAAAAAATGGTGTTCCCAAACAAGAAAAAATCAATCCAACGGGAATTTCATAGGGGAAAAATAACAATCGCGCGATAATATCACACAAAAGCACAAATCCGCCACCCCAAAAAATCGAATTTATAATCATCAGCCGACAATTTTGCGGAATTACGAGGCGCAACAAATTTGGCACAATTAAACCTACAAAACCCAAAAGTCCACAAATACTCACGCTTGAAGCCGAAAGGAGTGCCGAAATCAAAATACAAATTCTCCTATACATTTGCACAGGCAGCCCAAGCGAATATGCGGTTTCATCGCCTAGCTCAAAAAGGTCAAGTCCGTTAGAAAGGCAAAATGCAAGTCCACAAGCAAAAATTACAACTAAGCACGAAATAAAAAGTTGTTCTGGAAGGACATTTGTAAAGCCGCCCAAACTAAAAGCTACTTTGTCTACAACAATTTCTGGGAAAAATGTAATTAAAACGTCAGAAAAAGCGGTCATCAACGAAGAAACGGCAACTCCAGAAAGTACAACTACCGTTTTTGACGTTCCAGTTTTGCGACTAATTGCGTAAACAAAAAAAACTGAACACAAAGAACCCAAAAATGCAAAAACAAAACTTCCCTTTGCCGAAAGCGGAAACAAAATCGCACTCAACAAAACTGCACTCCCCGCTCCAGCGTTTACACCAAGCACTCCAGGAGAAGCAAGCGGATTGTTCAAAGAAAGTTGCAAAAGTAAGCCAGAAACAGAAAGTGCCGCTCCGCAAAAAAAAGCCGCAATTGTTCGTGGAAGGCGAACTTGTGTTACAATTATGGTGGCGTTTTCGTTTCCTTTTTTTAACAAAACCTTAAAAGCATCTGAAAATGATAAAACTGGTGTTTTCACAAAAAGCGAAAAAAAGAAAAGAATCAGCGCAAAAGCAAATCCTAAAAAAGAAAAAACAAATATTTTGGATTTATTAAAATTATCTGAAATCATTTAAATAATTGTTTGCTTAATTCATATGCAACATCTCTATAGATGCCTTTTACTTGAAAAAACACTTTTGTCCAAAGTGCCGTATAAAATTGTATACAGATAGGCGTATGCTTCAGCCCACAACTCATTTGGTTTGTAATTGTAAAGTTCTTTTGTTAAAAAAACAACCTGCCTATTTTTTACCGCTTTAAGATTTTTCCAAGCGGGGCGACTCACAAAATCCGCTTCAAAACTTTGAATTGCCTTTTTTTCGTCCCCTTGCGATGTTACAAAAATCCAATCGGGATTCAGCGAAAACAAAGCCTCCATCGAAAGCACATCAAGACCCGATGAATCAGAAACAACTGGTGTCAATCCCAAATCGCAAAGAATTTCAGAAGTAAAATGATTTTTTAGGATTTTATTTTTTAACAGATTACTAAAAGTCACCTCTTTTTTCATAGAAAATGAAAACAGCATTCCAGATAAAGCCATAAATAATGGCATATGAAACGTATAAATGAAATTCACTATATGGTCTAAAATTTTACATGCAATAGAAACATGTCCAATATCAGTACGGTAATCTACACCACCATATGAAGTCATAATGTAATAGTAATTACAATGACCTATAATAACCAACAACATTGTTATGGTTTTGGCAGTGTCAACCCATTCAATTCGATTTTCCATTTTCAGCTAAGGAAGCTATATTGCTGTCAATTATGATGTTCAGATACCAGAAGCAGAACACTTTTGTAGTCAGAATTTTTGACCGAAAATCGAGAAATTCACTGTCTGTCACTCAAGCATGAATAGTCTTTTCGGTTATGCCAGGTAAATCTGTCTCGCAGATGCGCAGAAATAATTTATGGTTTCTTTCCAAAAAAGGTATTAATCTCTGCAAAGGTCAGCATTCTACTAGAAAATTTGTCATCACCCTTCGCAATTAGTTAAGTGCTGACTCCAGACGTGCATACTCGTTTACACACTCTAATTCTTCGCCATCCAGACCTGCCTCACGAGCAATGTTGTCCCAACTGATGGAAAAATCGCGAGCTGTTGAACGCCACGCCACATCGTGCGATTTCTCTTTAATCTCGTCGTAAGACAAGTTGGCATACTTTGCGATAGAGGCAGAAAGCGCTTCTTGCTCGTTAGGAGAAAGTTCATTCAGATCTGCATCCTGCAAAGGCTTCACGTACATCCAGTTTTCAATCTGAAAATAACTGCCTAATCCTTCTGTATCTGGGTGATAGGAGTCACCTCGAACTATCTTAAGCATATCGTACATACGGGAAGGCACAGGGCCTGCTTCCATGGCAATATAGGTATCGCCCGTGATAGGACGCCCCCAGATCGGAAGAGCACACGTCTGAACTCCAGTCACT
>CALCEK010000082.1 GCA_937900125.1 uncultured Treponema sp.
AGATCTACACTCTTTCCCTACACGACGCTCTTCCGATCTTGGGTTAGTTTTTTTTCAAAAAATTCATCACATTCGTATTTTTTTCCAACAAGTTTAAAAAATAGATTTTCATTGACTTCTATTTTAGGCATGATGAACCTCACATTTGTAATAAGATAAACTTGAAAACGATGTTTCTTTTCAAGTTTAAGGGAATCTATTGAGAACCTTTTTTAAGTTTTAACCTGTCCCTTAATAAGTGGAATCTATTTTAACAAAAAAAACGCCTCTTGTCTATTGTCATAATCATACAATTGGTAACAACTCCAACGTGGATTTTTTCTTCGTTCAAAAATACGTGCGTTTTCTTCTATATTATACTTAGTCATATTGACTAGACTAAGTTGACTAAGGAGAAAGCTATATGCCAGATGAATGTGCTTGAAGCAAAGACGAATTTTTCAAAAATTATTTCTATGCTCGAAAACCATAAGAAACGCGAGGTGATTGTGGCTCGTGCAGGAAATCCTGTGGTTAAAATTACGCTGATTCCCAAGCAGAGCATGGCGGACAAACTCGGTATGTTTGCGGATGACCCCAAAAAACCGATTATCACCGAAGAAAACTGGGATCCGTGCGCATGGAGTGACGAAGAACTGAAAGAAGTGTGGGGGGATTTGGTATAATATGGAATTTTTACTTGATACGCACATCATTATGTGGATGCTTTTTTATCCTGAAAAAGTGCCACGGCGGGCTGTCGAAATCCTCTCAAATCTTGACAACAAATTTTTTTACAGCATTGCGTCAATGTGGGAAGTCGCCATCAAACATCGTAAGCATCCCAAAGCAATGGAACACTCTGGAGTAGAATTTCTTCATTATTGCGAGGCAATGGGCTTTCACAAAATCGAAATTAACGACCGCCATGTTTGCGCACTCGAAACGCTTTCTCAAAAGGAAGACTCTTCTGTCCACGATGAGCCGTATGTGTTCATTGTGTGAATATTTGCACGTGTTTTTTTCAAAGTTCGTTAAAGTTTACACATTAAATTGGTCAATTTGGATTCCTATTTGTTCAATAGACTGTCCAACACTTGCTGTAACTTTATCTAACTTTTCGCCCGCAGTGCTTATTTTGTTTGCTTCTGTTTTCATTGTACGCATACTTTCTTTCATTGCGGTGGTGGCGTCTTGTAGTTGGCGAACTTCGTCTTTTATCACTTGATTCCCACTTGCCATTTCGGAAGATGCAGAGCGAACTTGCAAAGTGCTATCGTTCATATTTTGAAGTGCGCTGTTTATTTGCTTTGAGCCTTGATTTTGCTCCTCCATTGCAGCACGTATTTGGAACACAAGTTTGTCCGTATCTTCAATTTTTTGTGAAACCGAAGAAAGTGCATTCGATGAATCTTGAGATGCTCCGACAACTTCGTTGATTGAATTTTCTATTTTTTTGAGTTGTTGACCGATTGTTTTAGATTGCGCCGTAGAAGTTTCGGAAAGTTTTCGAATCTCATCTGCAACCACAGAGAATCCTTGTCCTGCCGCACCCGCATGTGCAGCTTCGATTGCGGCATTCATTGCCAAAAGATTTGTTTGACTTGCTATGCTTGCAATTGCTTTGTTTGCATCGCCTAGCATTTTTGATTGTTCTTCAATTTCTTTTAATTTTTCATTAACAGAAAACTGTTTTTCCACACCTGTTTGGGTATCGCTTTGTAAATCCCTAAAAGAAGCCGCCATTTGTTCAACAGAATTGTTTACAGATTGAATATTGCCTATCATTTCTTCTACAGCGTTTGAAGCCTGAGAAACACCATCAACTTGGTCTTCAATCATTTTGTTTAAATCATCAATGTGATTTGAAATTTTGTTTACGGCATCCGCAGTTTGTTCTACGCTATGACCTTGTGTGTCAATTTGCTGATGGATATTTTCAATCATTCCAAGAATGTCCGTAATTGCCAACGAGGTATTTTCGGTGATTGTACTCATATCCGCGCCTTCTGTTTGCAGATTTGTTTTTGATTTTTTTATTTGAGAAATGATTCCCTGCAATTTTTCGGCAAAAGTATTGAATCCCGTTACAACGCCCCCAATTTCATCATTTGTGGTGTGTGAAATTCGTTTTGTAAGGTCAGCTTCGCCACTAGAAATTTCAGAAAAGGATTTTTTTACTCTATCGAGCGGTCTTAAAATCGTGTGAATCAGAATCATTGAAACGGCACTCAAAACAATGGACAAAACTACAATCGCTATAATAATTGCCAAAACAACAGTGTGGGTAGTTTTTTCTATTACATCATTGCTTTTTGCGATAAAAATCATTCCCGTTATTTTTCCAGATTCATTTTGAAGCGGCAAATATCGGCATCGGTACGCTTGTCCTGCAATATTATTTATTCCTTTGTAAATGACACCCGCATTTAGGACATTTGATAAAATTTCATTATTTTCAAGGCTTGTTCCTGAAAGACTGTTCCCTTGAGAATCTAAAAGTGTTGTTGCCACGCGGACGTTATTTTCAAAAACAGTACATTCTACAGCGTAACTGTCATGAATCACGTTTACAAGATTTCCTAATGCAAGGTCGTAACCCGTAACAACGCAGCCAACAATTCTACCCATTTTGTTAATTGGAGAAGCGGCAAGCATTGCGTACCGAATTCCGTTTGCGGATTCGTATGACACGGCTTTTTCGCCAGTTAACGCTTTTTGTACACATTCCATTGCGTGAAGGTCTGTTCCGTAATAAAGTCCGCTTGAACCTGTTAGAACTTTGCCTGTTTTGTCTGTAATAAAGAAAATGTCTACGCCCATACGTTTTTGTTCGCCTGTAACAAGGCTTTGGACTTTTGTAAAATCGCCAGTTGCAACTACGTCAACTAATTCTTTGCGCCCTGCAAGAGAACTTCCTGCAAATTGCAAAACATTTAATCGGTCTTTTGTTGTGATGCTTACACCTTCTGCGGTTGTGTCGAGTGTTTCGTTAATTGTATCTGTAAAACTTTTTGTAAACAATAATATAGAAAGAATTCCTATAGTAGCGGCTGTAAAAACTGTGGATATTACAATCAACAATCCGAGCTTTTTGGATATTTTCATAAATACTCCTTAAGGAAATTTAAATGATTTCCTTGAATATTAGCCCTTATAGGTTTTTTTATCTATAAAAGTTGATATAAATCAATTATACAATGGGTTTTTTGTGCTGTCAAATAATTTTTTGACTGAGTGTTGCTCTGTTCTTTTCGACTATGCTCAACGAACGGCTTATGGAAAAATTGTGGGCATCTCTAGAAAGATTCCCTTATGTTTTTAAACTCTGATTTTGATAATGTGGAACCTTTTACACCTACTATTGCCGCTGACACCTTGTTTGCCCGAAGAACAGCGTCTTTTAGGGGCATTTTTTGTTTTAACCCTGCAATAATACTGCCAAAATGTGCATCGCCTGCGCCTATTGTGTCCTTTACAACTGTTTTAAAGGCGGGTACAGATTCAAAATCATTTGGAGAAGAAAAATAAAATGCGCCTTTGCTACCTAATGTTATAACAAGTGGCGCGGAGTTTTTTTTGTATAGGGCAAAAGCGGCATCTTTTACTGATGTGGTTTTTGTAAAAGAAAGGGCTTCTGTTTCATTTAGATGTAAAAATGGGTGCAATAAAAAAATTCGTTCCAAGAGATTTTTGTCTAGGGTACAGATTCTAGGACCAGGAGCAAAGTATATGGTTTTATCGCATTTTTCAAGAAAAGAAATTTCTTCCGGGGCAGTTTTTTCTTCTAATTCTAGACCGCAAATAAAAATACTATCGACCGTTTGTAAGTCAAATGAAGAAAAATTGTTTTTGTCAAAAAGATACTCGGCTCCGTGTTCACACAAAAATGAGCGTTCACCAGAATCGTCTACAAGGCAATAACAGCAACCATTTGGAACATTTGCGTTGTAATAAAAAATAGGAATCCCTTGTTTTTGTAATTCGTTGCGCACAAAATCCCCGTAAATTCCAGTTCCAACTGGGGAACAAAGGGTACAGGGAATTTTAAAGTGTCGCAAAATGGAAGAAACATTGTAAGCGCATCCGCCTAAGCGCAATTCTTGATGGAAAATTTCAACATCTTCTCCGCGAGTGGGCAAATGCGGAACTTGTACAATTACGTCTGCGCAAGTTGAACCTATAACTAACGTCTGTTTCATTCTTCTACAACCGCTGTTCCAGGAAACAACATAATGCTATCGCGTAATTGAGAAAATGCTTGTGAAACTAACAAAAGGTTTTCTTTGTCAGATTCGGAAGCATAGTCTGGAATGTTTGTCAAAGTTGCAAAATAATAGGTACTCTTTCCAACTGTACCCAAAAACTCAACAGATGGGTACAGATTCTCCATCAAGGCATTAAGACCCTCATATTCAAGAAATTCCGTACTCCTAAAAATTGAGCAAACATAAATACCGCTTCCAACCGCTTGCAAATAATTGTCAAGGGCTTCACTTTGTTCCATTTGTTCGTTGATTGTTTTGAGGATTTCCATTTTATCTGGCGGAAAATACACAATGTCATAAGAATAGGAAGAAAGATTCCACGCTCGCAAGGGAATTTGTTCTATGGCAAATTCTGCGGGAAACACAAAAGCAAATCCATTTTCTTTATCAATGTGAATATTTGAATCTTTTAGCGACACTTTTTTGCCTATTATAGAAGTCATTTTAGATTCGTTGAATTGTTTGTTGTAAAAAAATCCAGCTTCTGTCTTTTGATTTTTAGCGCAACTTACAAACAAACAAAAAATCGCAAAACAAATGACCGTTCGTAAAAAATGTCTTTTTAAAATCCTCATAATATAGAAGATAATTCGGCATTTTTTATTTGTCAAGCATTGGATTTTTATGGACTTTGCTAATAAAGCCATTATTTGCTATACTTTGTGTATGAACGTTTTTTATGGTTTGATGATTCCGTTTTTGGGAACAACGCTTGGGGCGGCTTGCGTGTTTTTTTTGCAAAAGGAATTAAATAAGCGTGTGCAGAAACTACTTTTGGGCTTTGCTTCGGGCGTAATGGTTGCGGCAAGCGTTTGGTCATTGATTATTCCTTCTATTGAACAATCCGAAGCTATGGGGAAACTTGCATTTGCTCCTGCGGCCGTTGGCATTTTTTTGGGAATGGCTTTTCTGTTTTGCCTTGACATAATTATTCCTCACTTACATATAAATGCAACTGAGCCAGAAGGACCTCACGTTCAGCTAAAGAAAACTACAATGCTTTGTCTTGCGGTAACGCTCCACAATATTCCAGAGGGAATGGCAGTCGGCGTTGTTTTTGCGGGTATGCTTGCTGGAACTTCGGGTATTTCTTTGGCGGGAGCTTTTGCACTTTCTTTGGGGATTGCGATTCAGAATTTTCCAGAAGGAGCAATAATTTCTATGCCGCTTGCGGGAGAAGGAAACGGAAAGCCAAAGTCGTTTTTGTTTGGAATGCTTTCGGGAATTGTTGAGCCGATTGCAGCACTTCTTACGATTTTGCTTACAAGTTGGATTGTTCCGTTTTTGCCGTATTTGCTTTCTTTTGCGGCAGGAGCAATGCTTTACGTTGTTGTTGAAGAATTGATTCCTGAAGCAAGCGAAGGCGAACATTCAAACCTTGGAACAATAGGTTTTGCCTTTGGTTTTATTTTGATGATGATTTTGGACGTTGCGTTGGGGTAGAAAAAAAATGAAAGTAAAAAGACAAATTCTTACTTGTACAATTATTGCATTGGCTCTTTTGGGTACAGTTTTTATTTTGTTTGGTGACAGAATTTTTAAGCTGTCACAAAATGAAGAATTGTTTAGCAGTTTTTATGCGCAAGTTCAAAATGGAACATTAGAATCGGTTGTTATAGATGGGGACAGATTGATTTATACAAAAAAGGGTACAGATGGCACTTTTGTAACCCAAAATCCCGATTCCGCAGAATTAAAAAAAGAACTTTTACTAAATGACGTAAAGGTTACAGTTAAAAAAGACGGGGAACAGATTTTTTCCATTGTTATGGATATTATTTTTTATGTTATATTTTTTGGAATCATCTTTGTAGTTTTTAAAAAATTCATTTCGCCGAATACGTTCAAAGTTGTAAAAAAGACGGGCAAAACTTTTAACGACATTGTTGGCTTTGAAAGTTTAAAAAAAGATATGTTTCAAATTATGGACATAATGCAGCATCCTAAAGAATATATGGCGCGTGGAGTTAGAATGCCAAAAGGAATTCTTTTAGAAGGGGCACCTGGTAACGGCAAAACTCTTTTTGCAAAGGCACTTGCAGGGGAAGCTCGGGTTAATTTTATTCCCGCAAAAGCCACCGATTTTGAAAGTATGTTTATGGCAATTGGTCCTTTAAAAGTAAAATTGCTTTTTAAAAAAGCTAGACGTTGTGCGCCTTGCATTGTATTTATTGATGAATTTGACGGAATTGGAACGCGCAGAAATTATTCAGGAAGCGCAATCGAAACGGAAAACACCAGAATTGTTACGGCTCTTTTAAATGAGCTTGATGGTTTTGAAGCAACGGAGGGAGTTCTTGTTATTGCCGCTACAAATAGTATTTCTGCATTAGACGAAGCCCTTATTCGTCCTGGACGCTTTGATTCCCGCGTATCTGTACCCTTCCCAAATGAAAGTGAGAGGGTACAGTTGGTCAAAATGTATACTCAAAATAAGGTTACAGATTCTAACTGTACCCCTGAATTGTTGGCAAAACGATTTAAAGGATTTTCTTGTGCAAAAATAGAATCAACCTTAAATAGAGCAGCCCTTATTAGTGCGCAAAAAAATGAAAAATCCATTTCAATACAAGATATTGAAGAAGCAGAACGATAGAGGAGGTCTTTATGCAAAACGATGTTCAGACTATTACAGAGGCAAAAAATCTTGTTCGCCAGTTGATTCGGCAGGTTGAAAATGTTGAACGTTCCTTTAAAAGCGCGAGAAACTGGGGACTTATAGATTTATTTGGCGGCGGAATGGTGGTTGATGTTATAAAACACATAAAACTCAATTCTGCAAGTTCGCAGATGAACGAAATAAATCTCAATTTGCAACGGTTACAGCAAATTCTTGGAGGGGTACAGATTCCCGTGGATTACAGAATGAAAATTGGCGGATTTTCTACTTTTGCCGATTTTGTGTTTGACGGAGTTTTAGCAGATGCTTGGATGACAGGAAAAATCTGGAGCAGTTTAGAACAAATTCGCGAGCTAAAAAATAAATTATACTCTTTACAAGGAATGCTTTCTAAAATGTAGATGCCCTATAGTTGTAGCGTTGAATCATTCGAATTTTATGTATATAATAGTAAAATATGCTGAATCTTGAAAATCCCTTGATTGTGCAATCAGATAGAACTCTTCTTTTAGATGTTCACGCGCCCCTTGCAGAAGAATGTCGCGAATCCCTTATTCCATTTGCAGAGCTTGTGCGTTCCCCCGAACATTTGCACACCTACCAACTTTCGCCACTTTCTTTGTGGAATGCGGTGGCGGCGGGAATTTCTGGAGATTCTATTGCAAAAACGCTCGAAAAATTTTCCCGCTATGAAATTCCTCAATCGGTGATTCTGTGGATTCAAGAAACAGCTGCCCGTTTTGGAAAACTCCGAATGGTTTCTGCCCCAACAAAAACTATTGAACGCGATGGAAATTCGTTTACAGAAGAATTTATTTATCTTGTAAGTTCTTCTCCATTTGTTTACAAAGAGTTGTGTTCTCAACCTTCCACAAAAAAATTGCTTGTTCCCGCTGAATATGAAGAAGTTTGCGGGGACAATTCCGTTTCTCCTGAAGAAAAAAAATATTGTTTTGTTTTGCCATTGACGGAGCGCGGAACGGTAAAACAAACTTTGTTACAGTTGGGCTGGCCTGTCAAGGACGATGTTCCGCTTGTTGACGGAGATTTTCTGGATGTTTCCCTAAAAGAAAAAACACTTTCTGGAAAAGATTTTGTCGTTCGTTCCTATCAAAAAGAAGCTGCACATGCTCTTGTGGGGAATAAAAGTGCTGGTTCTGGATTTGGTACAATCGTTCTTCCGTGCGGAGCGGGAAAAACAATTGTTGGAATGCAGATTATGGCTCTTTTAAAAACAAATACCTTGATTGTTACAACAAATATTTCGGCAGTTCACCAATGGATTGACGAACTTGTGGACAAAACGAATCTTTGCCGCGAACAAATTGCCGAATACACGGGCGAAAATAAAACCGTAAAAAATGTAACAGTTGCAACGTACCAAATTTTAACTTGGCGGCCAGAAAAAGATGGTCCGTATCCGCATTTTTCGCTTTTTAGACAAAACAATTGGGGGCTTATTATTTATGACGAAGTTCATATGTTGCCCGCTCCAGTTTTTAGAGTTGTTGCAGAGTTGCAGGCGGTTAGGCGAGTGGGGCTTACCGCAACTCTTGTCCGCGAAGATGGTTGTGAAGGCTACGTTTTTAGTCTTGTAGGTCCAAAACGCTACGATGTTCCTTGGAAAGAATTAGAGAGAAATCATTGGATCGCAAGTGCCGAATGTGTAGAAGTTCGCCTTGCCCTTGATTCTGAAAAAGAACTTGAATACGCTGTTGCTCCCCAAAGACAAAAACACAAATTGGCAAGCGTAAATCCCGCAAAAATTGAAGTTGTTTTGGCATTAGTAAAAAAATTTTCGCAAGACAAAATCCTTGTAATCGGACAATATATTGACCAATTAAGCGAACTTTCTAAATTGCTATCTGTACCCATAATTACAGGAAAAACGCCCAATTCTGAGCGGGATTCTCTTTATGCTGATTTTAGAAATGGAAAAATAAGAGTGCTTGTTGTAAGCAAAGTTGCAAATTTTGCCATTGACTTACCCGATGCAAGTATGGCAATTCAAGTGAGCGGCACTTTTGGAAGCCGACAAGAAGAGGCTCAACGTTTAGGACGAATTTTGCGCCCAAAAGATAGAACTTCGCGCTTTTTTACGCTAATTACGCGAAATACAGTGGAAGAAGATTTTGGTTCAAATCGGCAAAAATTCCTTGCTGAACAGGGTTATTCTTACAGAATAATTCGCTACACCGATGAATCTTCGTTGGAAGAATTGGATTCGCCTTTGGCTTTAGAATGTGGGAAAACTCTATGATAGAAACTTCAAATGACGATTTTAGAATCTTGGCAAAAAAAATAAATTTGTGGAAAGAAAGTTTTGAAACTTTAGACGATGAGCAATTTTTTGCGATTATGCGGATTTATTTGGGAGAAATAAAAACTCCGTACAATAAACAAAACCTTGTTGACAAATTAACTTCGTTTATTCACCTTGAAGAAAATCAAAATGTGCTTATAAAAATGCTTTCTAGCGCAGACATAAAAATTATTGCCGTTATAATTTTTATTCGCGAAGCAACTTTTGAAAAACTCGAACAATTTTTTTTGTCAGCGGAAGAAAAAAATACAGGGTCAACGCGAAAACTCAGCGACAATTTGCAAAATCTAAAAGAACGCCTTATTTTGTTTGAATACGAAAAATCGGGAAAAAAAATCATTGCAATAAATCCGCTTTTAGAAAACAAATTCAATGAGCTAGTTTCTTTGGAGGCGATTTTTCCGCGCGAAGAATCGAGTGATTTTTCTGAAAATGAGGAATCGACGATTTTTTTGAACGCTTCGTATATAGCGTCATTTATAACATACGTGGAATCGCATCCAGATTTGTGCAAAAACAACGGAGAACTTAAAAAAAAGGCAAATTCAGACCTTGAACAAATTTATGGAAAGTCTTGGGAAAAACTGTCGCTTTTAACACGCGCCCTTTTGGGACTTTCAATTTTTCAGGAGCAAGAAAAAGGAATTTTTGTGGACAATAAACGCCTTGCGCTTTTTGCAAAACTTCCGCGTTCTGTGCAATATGCGTATATTTGTGCGGCATCTTGTGGGCATTTTTCGCGCAGCAGTTTGCAATGTTATGCGCAAGACCTTTTAGATACGCTTTGTTCGCTTCCAAATTACGGTTTAACCCGCGAAGAAATTTTGCAGTTTTCGTTTTTGGTAAAAGAGCGAGCGGGAAGTAAAAGGGCAAATTCAGAAAGTCGATTTTCAAAAATTTTAACTCAAGCGGAATCTGGAACGAATGTAGACAAAAATGCTTCTAGTTTTTTATTGATGGAGAGTATGCTTGATGCGGCTTCTGCATTTGGGCTTTTGCAGGAAAAAACAAAGCGCAAAGATGGGAAACCTCTTTTTTGTGCATGGAGCGGACTTTGCGATTCAGAAGAAACGCCGTCTTTGGAAAATCTTGTAAGTATAGATGCTTCTTGTTCTGTCACCATTTTGCCAGGTTTTGATTTACAAAATCTTTTGACTCTTACGCCATTTATGACAATTCAGCATTTTGACACCGCCGCTGTTTTTGAAATTGACCGTCAATCTGTGCGCCGAGCTTTTGATTCTGGCTTTGACCCGCAAAAAATCTGTACCCTTTTGGAAAGTTACACTTCTTATGGTGTGCCCCAAAATTTGCGGATTCGCTTGGAAGAATGGTTTGCGGTTTATTCTTCGGCATCGCTTTATAATGGCTATGTTTTAAAAGTTTCGCCCGAACTTTCTGAGCGGACAAAAAACAATCCTCTTTTGTCGCGCCACATTCGTGAAATTTTGGCGGAGGGAATTTTTCTTTTGGATTTTACAAATGCGGAACAAGCGCAAAATGTAATTTCTAAAAGTGGCTTAGATTTTATTGGAAACGTAAAAACTTCCACCGCAAACACCGATGTTTTGCCATTACCGACCATTCGTTTTGAAAATGCGCATCTGTTTCCAGAAAAAAAGGGTACAGTTTGCGCTTTTGATTTACAGTTTAGGAAAAATCTTCAACATTCGTTGGTGTCAGAATTAGAATCCATAGAAATGTCGCCAGAACAGCGCGAAGGTCTTTTAGAACGAATTGAAAATTGCCTTGTGTTAAACAAAAATCAGCTATGCGCTTCTAGCGTTCCTTTTGAAAAATTAGAAGCAAGCGGAATGGATTATTTGGGAAAAATCCATTTGATTGAACGAGCGATTCAAAATCATAGTTTGCTTGAGATAGAAATGAAATCTTTAAACACATTTCTTGTGGGGTATCCCTTGGTGTTGAACAAAAAAGGCGGAAATGCAACGGTGGAATTTGAAGTTGCCGCAAATGGTTCTCATCAGCTTGTTTTTGTTGGGAGTGCGAGCCGAATCAGAAAAATACGGCGTGTTTCTTGCCCTGAATAGCTTTCCATAAAAATTCTCGTGTAAATTTTCACTTTTGTGTTGTCCGTCCGCAAAGAATGGCTTTGCATATTTCAGTATTTTTTATGCGAAGTGCTTTGGTGTTTTTAAACGGACGGACATTTTTTTCGATGCAAAAAAAAAGGCATCTCAATCAATTTAAAAATAAAAAGATTCTTTATTGCTGACATAACATTTGTAATGTGCTAAACTTTCCGTATGGATACACCAAAAGTTTGTTTAACATTGACAGGAAAAACGTTGCAAGAAGACCTTGCAATTTTAGACAAATATAGAAAATATATTGACATTGCGGAACTTCGCGTTGATTTGCTTGACGATGAGGAGCGACTTTACGCAAGACGATTTCCAAAAATGGCGGGGCTTCCTTGCATTTTAACGATTAGGCGTACAAATGATGGTGGACTTTTTGAAGAAGGAGAGGCGGGAAGGACGATTCTCTTTGCGCGAGCATTAGCTTTTGCAAGTGAAGAGTCAAATAATAATTTTGCATACGTGGATTTTGAAGAAGATTTTAAAGTTTCTTCGTTGCAAGATGCGGCATTAGCTTTTGGAACAAAAATTATTCGTAGCGTTCACAGTATGGAATCGCCCATAACAGACATTTCTGCAAAGTTGCGCCAGCTTTGCACTACGAGTTACGAAATCCCCAAAATTGCATTTATGCCCAACAGCCTTGAAGATGTGGAAAGTTTGTTTGTTCAAGCGGCAAAACTTCCAGATTCTCCACACATTTTGCTTGCAATGGGAGATTTAGGTGTTCCCACAAGAATTTTAGGTTCTCGCTTAAAAAATTACCTAACGTATACATCTGCCTCAGAATCAAACGGAAAAATTAAAAATCTTTCGCACATAGACCCCGTGACTCTTGACGATGTTTATCATTTTAGAAAAATCAATCCGCGAACTCGACTTTTTGGCATAACAGGTTGGCCTCTTGTTGCAACTTCTAGCCCCCAACTTCACAATCACGGATACGACAAAAAAAATATGGATGCGGTTTACATTCCAGTCCGTGCGGAACAATTTAGGCAAGCTCTTTCTTTTGCGGATTCAATCGGGATGGAAGGACTTTCTGTAACGATTCCGCACAAGGAAGCAGTTTTTGAACGAATTGCCGATGTTGATACAACTGCGCGAATTATTGGTTCTTGCAATACGGTTGTAAAATCTGGCGGAACTTGGCACGGGTTTAACACGGATTTTACGGGTTTTACACGCGCTCTTTGCGAGTTTACTGGCAAAAAATCACTTATGCACAAAAAAGTTGCCATTATCGGTGCGGGAGGGGCGGCTCGTTCTATTGCCTATGCTGTAAAAAAAATGGGTGGAGCTGCTTGCGTTTTTAATCGCACTGTTGCCCGTGCAAAAGATATTGCTGACCATTTTGGTTTTAAGTACGCACCATTGTCGCTAGAGGCACTTCCGCTTTTAAAACGCTATAACGATGTCATAATTCAGACAACTTCAAAAGGAATGAATGCGCGTATGCCCGCTACAGAGCAAAACGACCCGCTTTACTTTTACGAATTCACAGGAAAAGAACTTCTTTTTGACATTGTTTATATGCCAAGCGTAACACCAGTTATGCACCGTGCAGCTCTTGCGGGTTGCCGAACGTGCAATGGGTACGATATGCTTCGCTATCAAGGATATGAACAATTTGAACTTTTTACAGGAGAACGATACGATGGGTAATGTTTCTAAGGACGAACAAAAAAAACTCGCCGCTAAAACTGCGATTGATACTCTAATAGAAGAAAATGCAATTTTTAGCGGAATGAAAATTGGGCTGGGAACGGGTTCAACGGCAATGCCTGCGGTAACTCGGCTTTCTGAGCGGATAAAAGACGGCACTTTGCATGACATAAAAGCGGTTGCAACGAGTTTTCAGACAACACTTGCTTGTGAAACTTTGGGAATTCCCGTTTTTACATTAAACGATTCTGTAATTGCGGGGCAACTTGACCTTGCAATTGACGGAGCTGATGAAGTTGCGCCTGAAAAAACACTCATAAAAGGGGGCGGAGCTGCGCTTCTTTTAGAAAAAATAATCGCTTATAATTCAAAACGATTTGTAATTGTTGCAGATGAATCTAAAGCGGTAAAAAATCACGGAACAGGTTTTGCTCTCCCCGTGGAAATTATTCCTACAGCGCGGGTTGCCATTTGTAAAGCTTTAAATGCGCTTGGGGCAACACCAATTTTGCGTGAAGGTTTGCGCAAGGCAGGTCCTGTCATCACAGATAATGGAAATATGATTTTGGATTGCAAATGGGAATCGCCCGTAAATGCCACAGAGATGGAATACAAAATAAATTCGATTGTTGGCGTTGTTGAATGTGGATTTTTTACAAAAATTGTTCCCACCATATTTATAGCCCATACGGACGGAACTGTAGAGCAAAAATAGGTGGTGTTACAGAAAATATACCGCTATTTTTGCGTGCCATTATGAGCACCAACGATTCCTTTTATCCCCCTAGACGAATTATTTTTTTTTGTATAGTAAATTTGTGGCGTTTTAAACAGCTCATCTTACTTTTTAGGGGGATTTTATGAAAAAACTCTTCACTTTAATGACGATTTTACTCTCTGTGACCTTGGTTTCAGTCGGATTTGTTTCTTGCTCGCACGATGTCTTGCGAGCTTGTCTCAGGGTAAATCGCTTATAAGAACAACTTTTGCCTCGCTTACCTGAGAGAGTTGACGGTCGTTCGTTAAAAATGCCTCGCAGGAACATTCAATGCTTGCACAAAGTTGCAATGCATCGGCAAGTTTTATCCCGCGGTATTTCGCTCGGATTTCGGCAGAACGGCGTGCAACCACTTCGTTTATATAAAGCCGCTGAAACTCGAACTCACGAATAAAATCGTCGTACATTCTGACTTTTTCAAACAGCCCTTCTGCAATCGGCTTTGCTAAAAACTCTGCGTCGGTTATAGTCGATGTGTAAAACTCCGCACTCTCAGCCTTATATTTTAATAGCTCTTTTCTAAGAGGCGTAAAAAACGGCTCTATTTTGTCAAGAAAATAGATGACCGCGTTTGTGTCAAGAAAAATTCGGCTAGCCAACTACTCTGTCCTCTCTTAAACTGCGCTGATATTCCACGGGATCTTCGTTTTTCCACAAGCCACCCATGCAGCCTGCGTATTTTTCTACAAGTTTTGCCCAGTCTTTTTCTTCTTTGGGTTTTACTTTGTCGGCGTCTTTTATTGCGTCGGCAAGAGTGTGCATAAGCTCGGCTTTTTCGTTTAGAGAAAGCGTTTCAACAGCCTTTTTCATATCTTCAAGCGGAATGTGTATCATAATCTGCCCTCCTAAAAAAAATTATAGCACAATATAATAAAAAACCGCTAGCGTTTTCGCAATTCCCTAAAAGCATTTTTTTAGAATCGTGTCAAAATTATCTAACATTTGTTGGCGCAATTCAGTTAAAAGTTGTATTGTTTCCACTTTAGGCGAATCTTTTTGACAAAGAGTTGGTTGTTCAAGAAAAAGTTCATAAGGAAGAATCCCTAACACATCAATCATTCTTTGAAGCACTTCTGGAGAGGGAAAATTTTTTCCATTTTCTACCGCATTCAGATAATTCGGACTCAGACCAATTTTTTCAGAAAAAGCGAGCTGTGAATATCCAGCTTTGTTTCGATAATAGCGGATATTGTTGATAAAAAGCTGCTGCAAATGAGTCATAATTTTATTATTGCAGTGTTTTGCGATTTTTACCCCATTGAAATACAGTTGAAATAATTGTTTTACAGTTGATTTTTGAATGTCATACAAGTATAATCATTGTAATTCAGTGGTATTTTTATGATTTTTTCTACGTTCGAGTTTATTTTTTTGTTTTTGCCGATTGTGTGGCTTTCGTATTTTGGATTGCACAAAGCGAAGTTTCACACGGCGGCAAAATGGTTCTTGGTCGCCTCGTCATTTGCGTTTTATGCAATCGGCTCGGCGGATTTCGTCTTGATGTTCGCTCTCAGTGTCGCGCTGAATTTTTTGATTGGCACAAAAATAGCGCGTATGGCAAACGGCAAAGCAAAAACGATATTGTTTTTAACGGGGATTTTGCTCAACGTCGCGCTGTTGGGCTATTACAAATACACGGATTTTTTCATCGCCAACTACAATTTTTTATTCGGCGCAA
>CALCEK010000083.1 GCA_937900125.1 uncultured Treponema sp.
GAAAGTTTTGCGGCAAGCCTTTTGTTGTCATCGCACTGATTCTCCCACTGCTCAAGTCGAACCATTGCGTTTTTTACTTCCACTTTTGCTTGTGCAAGTAAAGTGTTTTTTTCAAGCGCATGAACACCTTCCTCATTTTCCGCATCCGCGCCCTCGATTATGTCCGCATATCCGTGCTCTGCTATTTCCGCTCCAAAATAATAGGTTTCGTTATCCATAGCCTTATGAATATCTTCCACACTATCAGAGCTTACTTTTGCATAAGCAGAATTGCAAATCAAATCACTTATAGACTTACAAAGCAAAGCCATCTTTTCCATTTCGCGATAATCACCCCGCGCATAACCTTGCGCATTGTGAATAAAGAAAACGGAATTATCGTATGCCTTAATTTTTGTGCTAGGGTTTCCCGCCTTAGCTGCAAGCGCAATGTAACTAGCCGCGCTCCCAACAATGCCCTGCATAATCACAGTGCAAAAATGAGTTTTGGCAAATTCCCTAATGTGATTAAAAATTGCAATCGCAGTAAACACATCGCCACCAGGACTATTGATTACAATTTCCACATCCTCACCAGGGGTAACCGCCGCTAGCTGCTCTGTTACGTCTTGCTCTGTTACCTCGTTTTCATCCCACCAGTGCTCTGGCAGAATCTCACCGCTTATAATAATTTGTTTCATAACCCTAGTATCTCCTACAAAAATAATTTTAACTATTCAAAAATAGGACATTTTTAATTTTTTTTTTAATTTTTTTTCATTTTTTTACAAGTCATTCTGAGGAGCGCAGCTCCGAAGAATCTACACCCCCTTATACAAACACCCCAACAATCCCTCCCTGCTCCTAAACGCAAGCTTTACACCGTCTTGCTTAAAGCCGTCTTGTTCCAAAACAACAAAATACTTTGTGTTATAAACACTCACCAAAATCGCAACATGCCCATAAGGATTAGAGCTAGTCGCTCCCCATATAAGCACATCGCCAGGCGAGTAGTCAGCAAGTGTAGACTCCTTTGTAACTTTAAGTTTCCCAGGGTTTTTAATAATATCCTTAGCCCCCACTACAGCGGGAGTCTGCGAAACATTAAGCACTTCGGAGCAGTATTGGCGGAATAAATCTACACACTGCGGTCCAAATTTCCCGTCAAAATCAACCTTCGTACCAAGATATTTTTTAATAAATTGCGTCAAAGTCATAAGCGCCTAGTCCTTCCTAAAAAGGGAGCAGACCTCAACAATTGCCGTTTGCACAATTCCAATAGCCGCTACAATCTGCGCTGTGTACGCAGGGTTTATGTAAGCTACAACCGCACTAGCAATCGTGCTCACCCCGCCTGTAATACCAACCACCAAATTAAAAACCTTCTTACTCATTTTCTTTCCCTCCATTTGAGCGTGTCATTCCGAGCGCAACCTTCGCGGGTCATTCTGAGGAGCAACGCTCCGAAGAACCTATGTATTCTTTAACAAAGTGTAGATATTTCACTTCGTTCAATATAACTTTGCCAAGAGTACGCTCGCGCGTACTTTTCTCATTCATTCAGACTTCTTAAAGAATCTATGTAAGCAAAAAGCTCGTCCATCTTAGCAAAAGAAGGAATCCCAACCTTTTGCGCAATCTCATTTTCTATCACTGCGCCTTTGCTATTCTCCCAGCCGTCAAGCAAAAAAACTGCATCCGCAGTCATAAGCTTTTGTATGTCATAGCGCAAATAATCATAATACTCAGGCGCAGCCCCAAGCCGCGCGCACTCTGCACTTACAACACCAGAAAGAACCCATGGGTTTAGCACTTCTACATTTTTTGCCCTCTTCCAAATTTCCTTTTCCGCATTGCTAAACCCATCGCAATTATAATTTTCTATCCCTGTCATAGGGCCGCTTAAATATACTTTCATTCTTTGCCTCCTCTTTACGCAAGGTCAAACGTCCAGCATCCCCATCTTGAACCCGTATCTATACATCGCGCTATCCTCTTTGCACTTAGCCTTGTAAAAGATACAGCTTCTTCCATTCCCTTAAAAATTTTGGTCTCTTGCACATCAAAACTAGAAAAATTCCCTATAATCGCCTCGTTCATATACGGGGCATCTTGTGGAAGGTAGTCTTTAACTGCCTCTCCTATCATTCCGCCTCCTTATACA
>CALCEK010000084.1 GCA_937900125.1 uncultured Treponema sp.
AAAAATTAAAAGCAAAACAAAACAAGCCGTACATTCGGCAATGGCACTGTAAATGCGCGGAATATCGGTGTAAAATTCTGTCATACAATTTTATCGCTTAGGTATTGAGTTAATTCGTCCATAAATGCCTTTTTTTTGTTTCGGCTGATTATAAGTCGATTTCCATTTATTAGGCAACAACTATCTTCTACGCCTTGAACGTGATTCATATTTACAAGGCAACCTTTGTTACTTCTAAAAAAGTGCATTCCGTTTAACTTTTCTTCTATATTTTCGATTTTGTCGCGGATTGTAAAATTGCCGTTTTTTGTGTAAAATGTTTGCAAATGTCCCTGCGATTCAATGTAATAAATTTCTGACACTTGAATTTTTTTTATCATATTTTTGTAAACAAGCGTTATAAACTGATTTTCGTTTTGCTTGATTCGAGAAATAGCTTTATCTAATTTTTGCGAAAAAGAAAAATAAGAAACGGGTTTTAAAATGTAATCCATCGCGTCAACCGCGTATCCCCGAATTGCGTATTGCGTAGAATTTGTTATAAAAAAAATGATAATTTCTTTGTCAATTTGGCGGATTTTTTCGGCGGTCGTCATTCCGTCAAGAAATTTCATCATGATGTCTAAAAAAACAATGTCAAAAGTGCCGTTGTATTCGTCAAGAAATTCCATTCCATCATGAAAAATTGAAAGATGAATTTCTTCACTTCTTTCTTCACAATATTTGTTGACAAATTCTTTTATTGTGTCAATATAAATATCTTCGTCTTCTACCAAAGCAATTTCTATCATCAAAATCATTTTAACACGGCTTTAAAAAACCTGCCAGATATTTTGTGGCGTAAATTGCTTTTTTTTTGGCACAAATTGCGCTTTTGCGGAAAACAAAAATCGTGATAAAATAATTTTTAGCGAAAAATTTTTCGCCTAAATTAAGCAAACAAGGAGATTCTTAAATGAAAAAATCTTTAAAGGCTGCGGGACTTTGCGTTTTTAGCGCATTACTTTTTGGGGCAGGGGCAACATTTTTTGGTTGCGCTTCAACTGATTCTAAAACGCAAACAAGCAAAAAGACAAATCAAGAAATGAGCGTTCCAATTCAAGAAAATCAATTTGCAATAGTTGTAAACGGCTACGATTGGGGTCCTGGTGTTGACAAAATTATTTTAAATGTTGGAAAAGAAATTTCTTCTGATGAAATAAATGCGGAAGATTTTTCTGTTGCGGTAACAATGCCCGTTGTGGATTGGACAACTTTTTCTGTAAATGAAGGAACGCAAAATCGTAGCGTTACAAAAGTTTATCTTTCTGATGAAAATGGAACGGAGGTTAGCAAAAACACAAATTTTGTTTCTGTGGAACTTTCTGTTCACCCCGCAGATGGTTTTTCAAATCCATTTTTATTTGGGACAAATTTTATGAACACTTGGGCAAATCCGTACACTGTTAGCGTAACAAATGAAAAACTCGGAATTGATACAAATGATTGTGTTGCAAAAATTAGTCCGCTTGCTGACAAGTTTGAATTTGGAACTCACACTGCCGATGGAATCACTTTGAGCTATGCTTCTTGGGAGCCAGAAAATCACGGAAGGTCAACACCGCTTATCATTTGGATTCACGGAATGGGCGAAGGCGGAACTGACCCGTACATTCCTATTCTTGGAAATAAAGTTGTAAATTTAATCACGCCAGAAATTCAAAATCATTTTGGAAAAGGTGGCGCATACGTTTTAGCCCCGCAAGTTGACGGCTTTTGGCTTCAAACAGATGAATCAAAAGAAATAAAAGCGGCGGACTTAAATCCAGAAACACCCGCAGTTTCTTATTACACAAAATCACTTTTCAGTTTAATTGAAGATTATGTTCAAAAAAATCCTTCAATCGACAGAAACAGAATTTACATTGGTGGCTGTTCAAACGGCGGTTATATGACTGTGAATATGCTTATTGAATACCCTGACTATTTTGCGGCAGCTTGGCCAGTATGTGAAGCTTATCCCGATTCAAAAATTGATGATGAAAAACTTGAAAAACTTTCTAAAAATCACATTTGGTTTACGCAGGCAAAAAATGACACAACTGTGAATCCTGATGATTTTGACGTTGCCACGGTTCGTCGCTTAAATGAAAAATACCCAGATGCAGACATTCACTTTTCTTTCTTTGACGATGTTCACGACACAACTGGTTTGTACAATGGAGAAGATGGAAAACCATATCAGTACATGGGACATTGGTCTTGGCTTTACGCGCTCAACAATGAATGTGAAGATAACGGCGTAACACTTATGGAATGGCTTTCTAAACAAAGTCGTCCTTTCGCAGAAAAATAAATTTGTAAAAAAAGTGGGCGTTGTTTAGGCAACGCCTCAAGCCTTGCGCCTTATGCTAACAAATTTAAAAACTTTGCAAGGAGAACTTATGACGGCAGAAGAACGCGCGGAATGTGCAGAACTTTACAAAAAAAGCGGGAAGTATAATTGTTGCCAAGCCGTAACAGAAGCTTTTTCGGATAGCGTACAAGTTGATAAAGAAACGCTAAAAATGCTTGCTTCGGGCTTTGCAACAGGAATGGGTTGTTTACAAGCAACGTGCGGAGCGTTAATCGGGGCAAGTATAATTGCAGGGCTTCGCACACAAGGAAAATCAACTGTAAAAGTTTCCAAACGAATTCTTTTGCGCTTTAAAGAATTGTGTGGAGCAACCATTTGCAAAGACTTAAAAGGAGTTGAAACTGGTGTTGTTTTATGCGAATGTAATGATTGCGTAAAAAATGCCGTCTTATCCGCCGAAGAAATTTTCAGTGCAATGAACATATAATCTCAATTTTAAGTTTACGTTTTTTTTTCAAAAACATTTTGTAGGCTCAGGACTTTTTGTTTATAACGCAAAGAAGTTATAGATGTTTCACTTTGTTCAACATGACGGCGGACTGTTCGCAAAACGAATGGCTCTCAGCGCACAAACATTAGAATCAGATGATTCAAGCCATAAAAATTTGACAGTTTCTATTTACTGTGCGATACTTTTGTAAAGCAAATGAAAGGAGCTAAATGTGAAAATAAAACACAAAGTTAAATGGGGAGCAGTCGCATTGTTTGCGCTAAGTTCACTCGCGCTGACTTCTTGTTCTAAAAGTTCAGAAAAAAAAGGGAGCGGTCAAATGAAAAAAAATCTTTTGCGAGTTGCCATTCACGACCCTTGCGTTATAAAAGATAAAGATGAAAACGGGGCGTCGCTCTATTACATTTTTGGAACGCACATAGAAGCAGCAAAATCGCGCGATTTACAAAATTGGTATTTGTTTACAAACGGTTACACCCGCGTTGGAAACGCACTTTACGGCGACCTTTCCGCAAATTTAGCCGAACCATTTAAATGGGCGGGCGAAAATGATTCAGACAGCAAAGGCGGATTTGCAGTTTGGGCTCCAGACGTTTTTTACGATTCGCAATTTCAAAATGAAGACGGAACTCTTGGCGCGTACTTAATTTATTTTTGCACTTCGTCAACATATTGTCGCTCCGCAATCGCCTATGCTTCATCAAAAAACATCGAAGGTCCTTACACCTATTGCAAAACGCTCGTTTATTCAGGATTTACGGCAACAAGCGCAAAAGACAAAAATAGCGATAAAGATAAAATCTGGACAAACACAAATATTGATGAGCTTATGGCGGAAGGCAGAATCGATGAAGGCTTTGACAATTTGTGGGCGCGTGGAAGCAATTACAATACCGATTACGCTCCCAATGCAATTGACCCTGGCATCTTTGCTGACACCGAAGGCAAAATGTGGATGACTTACGGCTCATGGTCAGGGGGCATTTATATTTTGGAACTTGACCCGCGCACAGGAGATGCAATTTACCCAAAGACCACGACTGTTACCCCAGACGGCAGAGTTGTAGACAAATATTTTGGAACGAGAATTGCCGCAGGTCATACGCTTTCTAGCGAAGGTCCATTTATAATCTACGACGAGCAAACAAAATATTATTATTTGTACACCACCTACGATTATCTTGACGCAAAAAGTGGCTACAATATGCGACTCTTCCGTTCAAAAACGCCGACGGGACCTTATCTTGACGCGCAAGGTCAAAGTGCGATTTTTGAAAAACGCTCTACAAATCAGTATGAAATCGGAATCAAGGTGATGGGGAATTACACATTTTCTTGTTTGCAAGACGGATACCGTTCGCCAGGTCATTGTTCAACATTCAAGGATGACGATGGACAGTTGTATTTAATTTATCACACCCGATTTAATATTGGCGGAGACAATTTTCAAACGCGAGTGCATCAGCAATTTATGTCCCAAAAAGATTGGCCTGTTACCGCAGTTTTTGAAAATCGCGGGGACAAAATAAATCCAAAAGGATACAGCACTTCTAGCATTGCAGGAACTTACGAGTTTATAAATCATGGAATCGCCTCTGACAACGCAGGTGTAAAAATCCCAGAAACTGTTGTTTTAAAAAAAGACGGAACTGTTACAGGAGATGCGGAAGGCACTTGGGTTCAAGAAAAAGAAAGCTATTACGCAACTTTTGTGCTAGATGGCGAAACATACAATGGCGTGTTTTTTGAACAACACGATGAAAGCACAGAACCAAAACTCGTGATGACCTTTACAGCAATCGGAGAAAACAATATGACAATTTGGGGCGTAAAACAAAAGTAGCTGGATGGCAGGAAAAACTGACGTTACAGCAAATTTGGGAAATGTTTGCAAAGAGATTCTGCAATTCCGTCAGAATTATTGTCTAGCGTTACTTCATCTGCAATTGCTTTTACTTCTTCGCTGGCATTTCCCATTGCAACTCCCACGCCGACATATTTTAACATACTGATGTCATTTTGCGCATCTCCAAAAGCAATCATTTTGTCGGCTGGAATACTTAAATTTTTAAAAGCAAAATCTATAGCTTTGCCCTTGTCGATTCCTTTTGCCGTGTATTCAAAATAAAAATCAGAAGTAAACATACAATTTAAATTTTGAACAAATGGTTTTTGCATTTCTTTGTAATGCGCTTTCAAATAATCGGGATTTCCCGCCGTAAGAATTTTTTCTACAGGAAAATCCAACCACTCAGAAAGATTTTTATGTTCGCACAAAAGATAACCATTCCCACGACTTTCGTATTCAATCACATTAAAACTTTTTCCAATGTAGTCAATTATGCAACCGAAAACATTGTTTGTGTGCATATAATCTCCTTTTGCAATAATCGGAGTTACATCAAAATTATTTATGTGATTTAAAACCGCACACGCTTCTTCTGTTGTCATTGCGTGAGAAAAAATCACTTCTCCACTTTGGCAGTCAACAACACGCGCCCCATTGTAGCAAATAAAAATTCCGTGATTTTTATCCATTTCAAGTTCGCGGGCAAACTTGTAAAGTCCTTTTTCTGGTCTGCCACTGGCAATCGCAAGTCGCACACCCGCATTTTGAACTTTTACAAGAGCGGCTTTTGTTTTTGGCGTGATAATTTTTTTGTCATTTGTAAGAGTTCCGTCAATATCCAAAAGAATCGCTTTTATCATAAATTTTTCCCCTTTTGTTTTCTGATTTACACACTCCGTCATAATACACAAAAGCACATAAAAAATCAGCAAAAAGAATGAATAAATTTTTATTGAAACAAATTGCTTAATCAGCCCAAAAAACTACGGCACAAACCGCTCCCGCTCCAAGTTTTCGCGTTAATTTTTTAAAAAGTTGACAAATTACTTTTTTTTTGTATAGTGTTTAAAAATATTTTAACATGGGGGAATCTAAATGGATACAAGGAAAATGCTTATGAAACGAATTTTTTCTATTTTAACCGCGATTTTTATCTTTTGTTTTGGAAGTCTGATTGTTTCATGTAATATGGATACTGTTGATATAGATATCGATGGTACCCTAACTTCAAGTACAGGCACTTATGCACAAAACCTATACATCACGTATAGTGTAACAGGAGGAACAGCTCCTTACACCATGTATTATTACAGGGGTACAGACAGCTGGGACTATGCCCAAAAAAACAGGGGTCGTCTTTCTGGTTCGGTGGGAGAAGGTGAGGAATGGAAACTTAACGTCGATGGCTATAGGTCAGTAGGCTGGTATCATTATCTCTGGGCAAAAGATTCGGATGGAAACTGGAGTAACGGAGTAAGATGGTACGGCGGTTATTAAACAAGGCTTAATCCTACTAAACGTGAAAGGCTAAGAATCTCGGTTTGCCCCGCAAACACTAGATGTTTCGCGCGGGCAACGCCCTAGCAAAGCGCGGCAACGCCTATTGCTCAACATGGCGGGGGACATTGACACAACACACTGGCGGGATTTTGCGCATAAAATGCGGTGTTTTACAAAATCGCCCCTGTTAGCGTCCCTCGCACCCCTTCCCCACCCACCACAAAGACATTTGCAAAAGATTAGAATTATTTGTATACTTACAAAATGGAAAAATTAAAAATTTTACTTGCTAAGGGACGAATTTATGAATCCGTTCATTCACTTTTAAATGATGTGGGAATTTCTATCACTTTGCCAGACAGAACTTATTTTCCCATAACAAATCAGAGCGACCTTGCATTTCAAGTTGTAAAACCCCAAATTGCAAGTGCTTTGCTTGCAAGTGGCAAGGCTGACGTTGCATTTTCTGGAAAAGATTGGGTGTACGAAAATGGCGTTCAATCTGAAATTGAAGAAATTATGGATTTGGGATTCGACCCCGTAAAAATCGTGGCAGCTATTCCCGACACACAACAATTTAATGATATTTTAAGGAATCCCGTAACAATCGCAACCGAATATCAGAATTTAAGTGCGGCTTGGGCAAAACAAAAAAATGTAAACGCCACAATTTTTCGCACTTGGGGAACAAGCGAAGGATTCGTCCAAGACACCGAAGATTCTGCGGCGCAAATTTTAATCGACAACACAAGCACAGGCAGCTCTTTACGCGCAAATCACCTTAAAATCGTAGACACCTTAATGGAATCATCTACACGGATGTATGCGTCAAAATTGGCACTTTCCGATTCTGAAAAAAAGCAAAAAATCGCCGAGCTAAAAATGCTATTTAAAGCGGTTTTAGATGCCCGTGAGCGCGTTATGCTAGAAATGAATGTTTCAGAAAGCAACTTTGAATCGCTTGTAAAAGGTTTGCCGTCAATGCGAAGCCCCACCGTAAGCCCGCTTTTCGGCGGAAACGGCTACGCAATCAAAACGGCGGTTTTAAAAAGCGAAGTTCCAACTTTGCTCCCAAAATTGCAGGCACTCGGCGCAACCGACATTGTAGAGTACGGACTGCGCAAAGTAATCGTTTAAGGAAACATTATGGCAAGAATCGCTTCTATTAACAGAAACACAAACGAAACTCAGATTGAATTAACCTTAAATCTTGACGGAAATGGAAAATGCGCGGTTAAAAATCCGATTGGTTTTTTTGACCATCTTTTGCGCTCGTTTTGCAAACACGGTTTGTTTGACCTAACAGGCACTTTGGAAGGCGACCTTGAAGTTGACCAGCACCATTTAATAGAAGACACTGGAATTGCACTCGGACAGTGTTTTTCAAAAGCCTTGGGAAATTGTGCGGGCATTTTTAGGAGCGGATTTTTTATTTACCCGATGGACGAAAGCCTTTTGCGTGCAAGCGTCGATTTTGGCGGACGACCATTTTGCGTTTGCAATGCAAATCTTACGGGAATTCCGCTTGTTTCTATTGGGCAAAATGGAAAACAGGCGAGTTTTCAAACTGATTGTTTTGAGGATTTTTGGCAAGGTTTTGCAAATGGCGCAAAATGTAACATCCATCTTGACACAATTCGGGGGAGAAGCGACCATCACAAAATGGAAGGACTTTTTAAGGCAGCGGGAAAAGCTTTACGGCAAGCTGTTTCCATTGATGAGCGGAGCGCAGGACAAATTCCCTCCACAAAAGGCGTAATCGTTTAAATAAGCTTAAAATTTTAAGTGTACAAAAATGGCGGTCGCCACTAAAAACCGCCATTTTGCATATTAAAACAGCACAGTAAATCTAAAAACTGGGTAAATGGACGCGCCACTAGAGCCGAGCGGAAAAGCAAGAAGATTTTTTGTACGCGCAACAGAAGAAAACGCTTTTTGATTCCAATTTTCTACGCAAAGTTCCGCCCCAACGGAAAATTGCAAATTTAACTTTTTAGCTGGTTGGTACAAAACGCTCAAAAGTGCCTCTGGAATCGCACAAACGGCAAAATCTTCACTCCCTAAAGAACTCATAAAAGCCGCACAAGAAAGGTCTAGCCCCAAACTCCAGGAGCCGACCAAAATTGTTCGCGTTCCAGCCCCAGCGGATATTGAAATAGACTTAAATCCTCCCAAAATTCCTGTTGAAATTTCTCCCGTCAAATGCACGTAGGGATTTCCGATTTGGCAACCCGCCCCAAAATTCCAACCGTTTTGAATAAACACTTTAGGCGAAAACTGAAGTTCATTTTTTTCATTCTGAGCGGAAACAAGCAATGCACTCGCGCCAGAATTTTTGTTTACGTAAAAAAACGACGGATTCCCGCCCGTAAACTTAAACAAACAATTTTTCCCCATATTTACCGAAATGTTTTCAAAATAGTATTCATCTTTAAGATTATTTCCACTTAAATAGGATTTCACTGTACAAACGACAGGTGTATCAAAAACACTTGTAGAACTTATCGATACACTTGTATTGCGGTTTCCTGGAATTGAAATAACCGTTTTTCCGTCAAGAAACTTTACCGCGTAATGTCCGCGACTGCTGTAAATCTTTTCTGGAGAACCATTTATAATTCTCACAATTTCATTTTCCAAAGAATCGCGCACAACAACGCTAGCCTTGCCGTTTATTTCCAAAACATAATTATTTGTAATCGTATAAAGTTTTTCGGGAGGCAAAGCTAAAAGCCAAGAAAGATAGGTTTCGCCACAGTGCATATCAACTAAAGATGTCATAAGAGAATCCAAAAGTCCTGGATAAAGCGATTCTACATAACTTTGAATAAGCGACGGCTTTTGTTTTTCATCTCCAGTGTCAGCCCAAAATGAAGTTTGTAACAATTTTGAAAAAGTGTTATGCAAGGGCATTTTTCCCATGTAAAAACTGTTCACGTCAGAATTAAAATCGCGAAGCAACTTTGAAAGCACATAAATCCACAAATTGCCTGTGTCAAAGGGATGATAATTGTGACCTGTTGCGGCAAAAAAGTAACGATTCATTGCGGGAATAAATTCCGTTGAAAACGAATCAAAATCAGGGCAAGTGTAGCTAGAAATAATTGCCATTTCGTTTCCGTACTTTCTAAATCCCCAACCGCCGTCAACAGTTGGCATACTTGTTACCAAATCTTCTTGATTTACAATGTTCCAAATAAAGCCGTATTTTGAATCCCAAACGTCAAGGGTGCGGCTAACATTCGGGCAAGCAACTGTGTAAGCGTATATATTTTTTGCCGAAAATCCGTTTTCTAAAAGTTGAGCGGAAAGTAAATTTGCAACCGCCCCGCCCCTACTGTGACCGCAAACCAAAAATTTTACAGTTGCGGGATTTGTCGCTTTTCGTAACAAAAAATCCGTAAGGTCAAGCAAAACTTGCTTTGTGCATACCCAAAATCCCTCGTGGTAAGGCGGAGCGTCCAGTTTTCCGTCTTGCGCGTCAGAAAAAATGCTATCGGCAACATTTAAAGATCGGAAGAGCGTCGTGTAGGGAAAGAGTGTAGATCT
>CALCEK010000085.1 GCA_937900125.1 uncultured Treponema sp.
GTGCTTGACTTTACAAAAGTATCGTATTCTGAGCCGTCATTTTGAGCGTCAAAAAAAGTCTGAACATTCCAATTTACAATCGTAAGCTGTTCACCGCCATCTTTTTGTGGCGGACTGCCGATTTGTTGTGGCGTACAAGAAAAAACTAAAAACAAAAAAATGCTTGTCGGCAAAAAGTTCTTCCAAAATGTGCAGACCAAATTCATTCTTAAACCTTCCTTAAACTGAAAATTCGCAAAAAAAACTCTATCTTAATAATAGGAACAAAAACCCAATTTTCACAAAAAAAAGCAAGAAAAAAAGTGCAAATATTAACAAAATCCATTATAATTTTTTAGGGGGAAGCTTTTGGAAACAATCCAAGATTTGGGTGCATACACATTTAAGGCTCTTTTAAGGAATTCGCTTAGAAAATTTGAAAATCGACCCGCACTTTCGCTGGTAAATGGAAAAGCAATAACGTACCGCGAACTTGCAAACGGCGTTGAAAAAACAGCGAAAATTTTTGCACGACTGGGCCTAAAAGTTGGAGCAAAAATTGCAATTTGGGGAACGGGCAGGCCAGAGTGGGGACAATGCTATTTTGCAATCGTCAATTACGGAATGATTGCAGTTCCGCTTTTGCCCGATTTTTCGGACACTGAAGTCGATTCAATTTTGGAGCATTGCGGTGTTGACGCTTTAGTAATCGAGGAACGACTATACAACAGAATTGTAAAATCCAGCACAAAATTGCCGCCGATAATCATAAAATTGGAAAACTCCGCAGAAGTTTCTTCTATTCTAAAGGGAGAATTTTTGTATGGCGAAGATTTTTTGCTCCCAAATATTGAGGTTCAAGAAGATGACACTGCGTCTATAATTTACACTTCTGGAACGACGGGCAGGAGTAAGGGCGTTGAATTGTCTCACAAAAATTTGGTTTGGACTGCAATTCAGGGACAAACAATGCACCGCGTGAACAAAATGGATAGAACGCTCAGTTTTTTGCCACTTTCTCACGTTTACGAATTTACGATTGGATTTACTATGCAAATGTTGAATGGTTCTTGCGTGTACTATCTTGGAAAGCCGCCTGTTGTAAGTGCGCTACTTCCCGCATTTGCCAAAATTCAGCCGACAATTATTTGTTCTGTGCCACTTGTAATCGAAAAAATTTACAAAAATAAGGTTCTTCCCGCGTTTACAAAAAATGCTTTTATAAAATTCCTATACAAAATTCGCGTGATTCAAATTTTGCTGCATAGAATTGCGGGAAAGCAATTAAAAAAGACTTTTGGCGGACACGTTGTTTTTTTTGGAATTGGTGGTGCAAAACTCGACCCAATTGTTGAACGATTCTTAAAAGATTCGACATTTGCTTACGCGATTGGTTATGGGCTTACGGAAACATCGCCACTTTTGGCGGGGAGTGGACCAAAAATTACGCTTCCTGGAACAATCGGGGTGGTTCTTGACGGCGTTGAAATGCAGATTCTTGACCCTGACAGCAAAACTGGCATTGGGGAAGTTGTTGTAAAAGGGCCAAATGTTATGAAGGGCTACTACAAAGACCTAGAACTTACAAAAAAGGCCTTTACCACAAAGGACGATTCTTGCGGGGAAGGCTGGTTTAAAACGGGCGATTTGGGAATTCTAAAAAAACAAAGGGGACTTGTGCGGCTTTCTTTAAAAGGTCGAAGCAAAAATATGATTCTTGGGCCGAGCGGAGAAAATATTTATCCCGAAGAAATTGAATTTGTCTTAAATCAACATCCATTGGTGGCGGAAAGTCTTGTTGTTGAGGATGACAACGGCTTGGTTGCCCTTGTTCAAGTAGACGAAGAAAAACTCAATCAAGAAGCGGAAAAAAGAGTTAGGACAAACGATTTAAAAGATGTTGTTCAAAAAACGCAAGAAAAAATCCAACGGGATATTGCTTACCAAAGAGAGGTCATTTTGAATGAAATTCAATTTTTTGTAAACAGTCGCGTAAACAAGAATTCCCGAATCGGAAAAATTAAAACGATTTCTGAATTTGAAAAAACCGCAAGTCAAAAAATTAAACGCTATCTTTATGACCTTCGCACAAAAGTCAAAAATATTTCTAAAAAGCCACCAAAATAAATCCCTAAAAAGTCACAAGTTTTTGTCAGCGGTCGAAAAAAAAACATTTGTATAAATGGCAACGGGTTCTTTTGGCGTTTTGATGCGCGGTAAAAGAACCCGTAATTTTCAATTCATTAGATCTGTTCTGAAACTGAAGTTTCCGAACAGGTTTATTGTAAAAAATGGCATAAAACTTAAAAATAGCCTTTAAATTACACCAAACCTTGCGCTTTCATTGCATCGGCAACTTTTACAAAGCCCGCAATATTTGCACCCGCTACATAATCGCCTTCTGTAGCGTACTTTTTGGCTGTATTCCAAGCGTTGTCGTGAATATTTACCATAATTTGCTTTAGTTTAGCGTCAACTTCTTCGCGTGTCCACGGAAGACGTTCGCTGTTTTGTGTCATTTCCAAACCAGAAACTGCAACGCCACCCGCATTTGCCGCTTTTCCAGGTCCAAACAAAACTTTGTTTTGCTGTAGATAAGCGATTGCCTCTGCACGAGTTGGCATATTTGCGCCTTCAGCAACCAATTTTACGCCATTTGCAACAAGCAATTTTGCGTCTTCAAGGTAAATTTCATCTTGTGTAGCACACGGGAATGCAAGGTCAGCCTTAACGCCCCATGGTTTTTCGCCCTTAAAGAATTTTGCATTTGGATATTTTTTAAGATAAACGTCAATTTTTTCGCGGCGATTGCGGAATTCCATAACGTAAGCAAGTTTTTCTGCGCTGATTCCTTCTTCGTCAAGAATGTAGCCAGAAGAATCGGACATTGTAATTACTTTTCCGCCCAATTCATTGATTTTTTCAACTGCATACTGAGCAACATTTCCGTCTCCAGAAACAATGCAAGTTTTTCCTTTAAAATCAGTTCCAACTTTTGCGAGCATACATTCAGCAAAATAAATTAAGCCATAACCTGTTGCTTCAGGACGAATAAGTGAACCGCCAAAAGAAAGTCCTTTTCCAGTAAGAACGCCTGTAAAGCTGTTTGTGATTCGTTTGTACTGCCCAAACATCCAAGCGACTTCGCGACCGCCAACACCTTTGTCTCCCGCTGGAACATCTGTGTCTGGTCCAATGTGGCGATAAAGTTCGGTAATAAATGACTGACAGAAGCGCATAACCTCGCCTTCACTTTTTCCGTGAGGGTCAAAATCAGAACCGCCTTTTCCGCCGCCCATAGGAAGCGTTGTTAAGCTGTTTTTAAGAATCTGTTCAAAACCGAGGAATTTTAGGACATCCAAGCCGACTTCTGGACTAAAACGCAAACCACCCTTGT
>CALCEK010000086.1 GCA_937900125.1 uncultured Treponema sp.
ACGATAACAATAAAACCTGATTTTCCGTAGGAAAATCGAAACCGTGTGACAATATAAAAGGAATGTCACACGGATTGGGAATTGCTACGCAATTCCATTAAGCGATGGATGTATGCCGTCATTCTTGCGTGTCAGCGTGTCATTTCTGAACGATAGGGCTTTGCCCGCCCCAAAAAATCTAGTTTCTCTGTAAAAAAACGCTAGATTCTTCACACATTGCGGGGGGGCTGAATGACATACTAGACAGACTCTTAAACCCCTGCTTTACAATGTGAGCAATGCAGAAGAATCGCCTTGCAAAACGCGCTCGCAAAGGTCTTTAGGCATAGGCTTTCCTTTTAAAAATCCTTGAACCGACTGGCAATTGATTTTTTTTAGCATAGAAAGTTGCGCGTCCGTTTCTACACCTTCGGCTATGCTGTCTAGCCCCATTTTTGAAACTAAACTAAGAATTGTTTCTGTAATGTTTGCTTCATTTGCGTTTGAATCATTTATATTTGAAATAAATGACTTATCGATTTTAAGCGTTGTCAGCGGCAAAATCTGCAAATATCTAAGCGAAGAATAGCCCGTTCCAAAATCGTCAAGTGAAATCCCGATTCCCATTTCGCGAACAATATTTAGTTTTTTTACAGCTTCATCAACATTGTCAATCAAAAGGCTTTCTGTAATTTCAAGCTCTAAGTGTTTTACATTGATTTTGTATTTTTCAACTTTTTCCTTTAGTTTGTCGATAAAATCGGGTGTTTTTAGTTGCAGCGAAGAAACATTTACAGATAAAAGTCCTGTAAAATTATAATCTTTTTCCCATTTTGCAAGAGTTTCTAATGCTGTTTCCATAACCCAATCGCCAATCGGAATTATAAGCCGAGATTCTTCGGCAAGCGGAATAAATGTTTCTGGGCTAATCCAGCCTAATTCGTCATCATGCCAGCGAATAAGTGCTTCAAATCCACGCAATACACCAGTTTCAACGTCAAATTGTGGCTGAAAATATAGCTGAAAAACGTTGTCATTTAAAGCTTTGCGCAGTTTTGTTTCTATATTCATTTTGTTTAAGAATTTTTCCTGCATTATTTGGTGAAAAAAGCAAAAATTGTTTTTCCCATTTTTCTTTACCTCTGCCTTTGCCATATCTGCAAACTTTAAAAGGTCGAATGGGTCTTTTGAATCATCTGGGTACACCGCAATTCCCGCAGAAAAGCCCATATTGTTTGCGTTAAACTCTGAAAGAACTTTGCTGCTAAAATCCTGCATATCTTCGTGCTTAGAAATTCCGTTTACGAGCAAAATAAATTCATCACTTCCAAAACGGAATGCCGTAACAGAATCGCTTTCAAAACTCCGCATAATTGTGGCTGTTTTTCTAATAAACTCATCTCCCGCATCGTGTCCAAGAGAATCGTTTATATCTTTTAAATTATCCATGTCGAGCAAAAGAATTCCAAATTTGCTGTTATCGGCTATTGCTTTTGCCGAAACCTGTTGCACATATTTTGTAAACCAAGCGCGATTATACAAATTTGTCATTGTGTCGTGATACGCTGCAAATTGCAGTTGACCATTTAGCGTTTGTATGTTTTCAAGTTTATTTTTTAAGTCCGTCCGATTTACGCTGAGTTCTTCAGTTAAACTCGCCAGCCGCGAATTTTGCCGAACAAGGCGCATTTCGTTTTCTTTTTCAGCGGAAATGTCAGTCAAAGTTAAAACAACACTATTGTTTTCCATTGAATTTATGTTTATTTTAAGCCATTTGCCTAAAAAAAGTGAATAAAACGATTTTTCGCATGGGTTTTTAGAAAGAACAACTTGTTTTACCATTTCAAGCCAAGGAAGTTCAGAAGAAAGTTTTTCTTCAAACGAAGAAAGTTTCATTCCTTTTTCAATTTGCCCTTTTGTTACGGCTGAAAATTGTGCGTTTGTATAATCTATGCTAAAGTTGACAATTTCGTTTGAATCGTCATAAAGAGGATGCGCAACAAGCACTGCTGCAGAAATTGCATTGAGTACACTGTTCAATTCTGGAATTTGAAGCATTTTAAACCTCCATTTAGACCTGTTCTAAAATTTGTTTTACAGAATTCCGTCCTTTTTTAGATAGGCAAACACTGAATTTTCTCCGCACCAATGCGCACTTCCCGCAAAAATAAAGGTTGTTCCGCCTTGTTCCAGGTAAGAAGCGATTTCTTTTGCCCAAGAAGCATTGCGGTCATCGTAAACAGCTTTGTTAAAATCCTTGTAGAATTCCGCATTTTCCTCTTCTTCAGTTGTTTCTGCCTTTATTAAGGAAGAAAGTGTTTCAACATCGTCTTCAAGATATGCTGTGTAAAGGGCTTTTATGTATTCGTTTGATTCTTCTGGTTCTGCAATACTTTTTAAGGTATCTTTAAGCATTGCAATTTGTTCATCGTAAGTTCCAAATTCTAAAATGTCAAGTTGAACGCTCAAATCGTCCAAACCTTCCATCGTTCTTTCAGATTGAAATGCAAGCGTAATAAATTGATTGTCAAGCGCGTATTCTGCTTGTAAGCCTGATTCTTCATAAAGTCCCGCAGAAAGAGAATTTGTAAGCACCCACGGCTCAAAAGCGGCTAACTGTTCAACGGCTTCCAAGCCAAAAATTTCTATCAAAAGTTCATTTTCTGAGTTTTCAAGATAATCGGTAACAAGTTTTCCATTTGCGGAGGAATAACTTTCTAACATTCGTTTTTGGAACTCAAGCGTAAATTGCTCCCAGCCTTCCGAAGAAATTTCCCCAACAATGCGGTCGGCATTTTCCCATTTATCCAAAACTTTGTCAGAAATAGGATATAAATTTTCATCGCCGACGTGAATTGTTCCTTGAATGTAGACAGTTGAAGGATTCCCATTTGCGTCAAGCCCGTCAATTTGCCAAAACATACGTTCAGAAGTTTTAGTTAAAGTGGCTTTTTGCGCATTTGATTTTGTGTTTGACGCACAAGCGAACAAAAAAACTGTTATTAAAATGATAAAAGGTACTGCGATTTTCGATTTTGTCATAAAAACTCCCATTAAAAAGTATACAGAATTTTTGTTTTTGTTCAAGATTTAAGACTTCTTTAAATTCCCATATACAAAAATGAGGATTTTGGTTATGATAAAAAAATGAAAACTTTTCCATTGAATAAAAATCAGCTTGAAGAGCTTACAAAAAAGTATGAAACGCCATTTTATCTTTATGATGAACAGGCGATTGTTGACAATTTGCGTTATTTTAAGAATGCTTTCAGTATTTTTCCTGAATTTTGCGAATATTTTGCGGTAAAAGCTTGTCCAAATCCGTACATTTTGCGCATTTTAGAAAAAGAAGGTTGCGGTGCGGATTGTTCAAGCCTTCCTGAATTGCTTTTGAGCGAAAAAAGCCACATAACAGGAAAGCGCATTATGTTTACAAGTAACGATACACCTGCAAAGGAATTTGTTGAAGCTGCGCGTTTGGGAGCAATAATCAATTTTGACGATATTACGCACATCGATTTTGCAAAAAACGCACTCGGCGGAAAATTGCCAGAAACAATTTGTTTTCGCTACAATCCAGGACCTTTAAAGCAGGGCGGAAATTCGATTATTGGAAAGCCCGAAGAGGCAAAATATGGTTTAACGCGCGAACAAATGCTTGAAGCCTATAAAATTTGCGCAAAAAGTGGCGTAAAACATTTTGGGCTTCATACAATGGTGGCATCAAATGAGCTGAATCCCGATTTTTTTGTTGACACAGCGCGTTTGGTTTTTGACCTTGTGCTTGAAGTG
>CALCEK010000087.1 GCA_937900125.1 uncultured Treponema sp.
CAGGTCCATCTGGGTCAGGAAAATCTACACTTTTAAATATGATTGGGTTGATTGACGTTCCGACTTCTGGGGCGATTACAATCGGCGATGTTGATGTTTACAACGGTGTTAACCTTGCCGAAGCCGAAGTTACGGATAGTCGATGGGTGTCTAGCGGACGGGAAATCGGCAAAAAGAAAAAGCGCACTTCAATTCCTGCAAAACTTGACAAAAGAATTACGGGCTTGCGCCGTTCCCATTTGGGATTTATTTTTCAGACATTCAATTTGATTCCCGTTTTGAATGTTTACGAAAACATTGAATTTCCACTTTTGCTCGCTTCAAAAAATCCAGAATCAAAAAGTCCAGTTGATGATTTTTCTCCTGCGGAGCGCGAAGAATGGATAAATTATTTGATTGAAAAAGTTGGACTTTCCGATTGGAAAACACACAAATCTTCTGAATTGAGCGGAGGACAGCGACAGCGAGTTGCCATTGCACGCGCACTTGTAACAAAAGCCCCCGTTATTTTAGCGGACGAGCCAACGGCAAACTTGGACTCTAAAAACAGCAAACAAATTTTGTCTTTGATGAAACAGTTGAATCGCGATAGCGAATTGCAGACAACATTTATTTTTTCTACACACGATTCTCGCATTGTAGATATGTGCGACCACGTTGTACACCTATTAGACGGAGAAATCACCGAAGACGAACACAAGGCTGGCAGTGACATTTACGGCTCGGAGGTGCGCTGATGGAAAATCGGCAAACTCCATTTAAAATTTTGTTCCGATTGGCATTGCGCAATTTGCGGGAACATAAATCTAAAACGCTAATAATTTCGCTTTTTATTTTATTTGGCTCGGCAATTGTGATTTTGGGAAATTCTTTTTTGGAAAGCATAAATCGCGGACTTGAAAAGGATTTTCGCGCAAATTATACAGGCGATGTTGTAATTTCAGTTGTGCCACCGCGCGGTTGGACAATCGACATTTTTGAGGCAGAAGACCGCTCGCTAAACGGAGAGATTCCCCAAATTCCCGCTTTGCCCGAAATTGAAAAAGTTGACGAAATTCTTTCTTCGCACAGCGAAATTGTTAGCAAAACGCGACAAATTTCTGCGGAAGTAATTGTTGTTAAAGGTGAAGAAGTTGATTTATCTCTCCTTTTAAATAATGACGATTTGGGAATTATGGATTTGCCGTTTTCAATTTTGTTTGCGGGAGAACTTGATTCGTATTTTTCAGTTTTCCCAGGATTGCACATAAAAGAAGGAAAATTGCCTTCTCCAGACACCAACGAAATTTTAATCGACACTCGCGTAAAAGCTAATTTTGAAAAAACTTTCCAAGACACTTTGAACATTGGCGACAAAGTTTTGCTTATGGGTGCAAACACAAATGGCATTGTTCGCGAAGCCGTTATTTGCGGAATTTGTACGCCCCCCGATGAAAACTCCGCAATGTTCCAGATAATTTATTCAGCTCCAAGTCTTGCCCGCGCTTTTGCGGATTTAACTTACGCTTCTTCTTTTGCAACGGAACTGCCTTCTTCGGTAAGTATGGATTTGTCTAGTTTTTCTGAAGATGATTTGTTTGGCGATGATGACCTTTTTGGCGATTTGATAAGTGAAGACGATGACGTTTTAAGTTCAACAGAAATCGATTTTAATTCAATTTTGGGCGACACAACTTTGCGCAATGAATTGAATCGCACTGATGATGGTTCGTGGCATTTTATTCTTGCAAAAACCCGTTTTGGTTCACAAGCCCCGCGTGTAATAAAAGAATTGAATTCTGAATTTGAACAAGCAGGCTTGAACGTTCGCGCAATGAATTGGAAGCAAGCGGCATATTCTTATACGGCAACCGTTGAAGGTTTGGGAATTATTTTTAACATTTTGATTATAATTCTTGCGGTGGTAGTTTTTATTATCATTATGAACACAATGACTGTTTCGGTTGTGGAACGCACAGGTGAAATTGGAACGATGCGCGCACTCGGAGCGGAAAAAGCTTTTGTGCGAAAATTATTTTTTATAGAAGCGGTTTTTATTACGCTAACTTCTTCGTGTGCGGGTGCGATTTTTGCGGCAATCGTTATGCTGATTTTCAATGGAATCGGAATCACACTTTCAAATCAAATTGCAAAAATAATTTTGGGCGGCGGACTTTTGCATTTTTCGCCAACACCGCTAATTGTAATCGGCACAATCGTGATTGCGGTTTTAGGAAGCATATTAAGCAACTTGTACCCTGTTTCTTCCGCGTTAAAAATTACGCCGCTAAAGGCACTTTCTAAAGGAGGCGAGTGATGAACAAAATTGTACGACTTGCGTTAAGAAATCTTACCCGCCAAAAACGGCGTAGCGTTATTCTTGCAATCGCTATAGCATTTGGTTTTTTTGTTGTTACCGCAATTGATGGATTAACAAGCGGTGCCGTTGGAAATCTTGAAGATAGCATTACGCAGCTTACGGGCGGAACTGTTTTGATTGGCGGATACGAAAAAATCCCTTCGCCAGAAAAAGAAGGAAAAGACCAACTTGTAAATATTATTCGCGACCACGATTACATAAAAAATATTGTGGAATCAAATGGAATAAAATATCGTTACTTTTCGCGATTTACCAGTTCTGCGGGGCAGTTGATGTTCAACGGAAAAAAAGTTTTGGTTGCAACTTATGGGCGCGATTTTTCTGAACCTGAGTTGCGGGATTCTTTTCAAATTGCGGAGGGCAGTTACGAAAATCTTTTGTCAGACCCAAACGCTATTGTAATAAATTCTCAATTGGCGGACACTTTAAATGTTCACGTTGGAGATAATGTCATTTATACAACAATGACCATTTACGGACAAAACAATTTTGCCGATTTTACCGTTGGCGCGATTATAAAAAGTTCTAATCTTTTAACGGGACTTATGGCGTACACAAATATTGAAACGCTCAATTCAATTGTGGGAATCCCAGAAGGTGGCTATAGCACATTTACAATTTTTCTGAAAAATAAAAATGAACAAGCGCGAGTTGCAAACAAAATCGAATCAATTATTCGAGCCGACGGAGTAAATGTTTCTAGCAGAATGCAGGCGATTTCTTCAAATCCAAACAATCCAGGGCGCGGAATTGACAAACAATTTGTAAACAAAGAATATCAGTGGGAAGGTGTTAAGTACGGCGTTGAAACTTTAAACGATGAAATCCCCGCGATAAAAACAGTTTTGACTGTTGTGCATACGATAACAACGATTATCCTTTTAGTAATTTTGCTTATCGTAATGGTTGGCGTTTCTAACACATACCGAATGGTTCTTTACGAACGGATTCGCGAAATTGGAACAATGCGCGCTTTGGGAATGAGTGGAAAAGACACGGGCAGAGTTTTTACCGCCGAAGCACTTATTCTTTGCATTTTTGGTGCGATTGCGGGAATGCTTTTTGCAATAATTGTGATGGTGTGTCTTGGATTTATTCCGATTACAAATGAAAGCGTTTCGTTTTTTCTGCACAATGGACGAATGTCTTTTATTTTGTCGCCAGCTTCAATTTTGATTCAATATGTTTTAATGATGATTTTGACAGTTTTTGCGGTTAGAGGAAGTGCAAAGCAGGCAGCAAAACTAAGCCCCGCCGAAGCTTTGCGAACCGTAAAGTAAACGCCCTGTTACCAAAGGCGTTCCGCCATGTTTGTACAAGCGGAGATTTTATCTTTTAGGAGGCATTTTTTATGAAACCAAAGAACACATTGACTAAAATCGTTGCCGTTCTGATTTTTGTTTTGCTCCCACAATTTTTGTTTGCCGAGCTTGACAGCCAAACTCAAGAAAAAGCTTTTTCAATTATGGAAAAAACCGATGACGTTTTAGCGTATCACGGCGACTATTCTGCGACCCTTTCGCTCGTGATTGACAAACCTGGCAAACCGCAAGAAAGTGTGCAGTACAAAATTTTCCAGCGCACAGATTCTAAATTGATGACGATTGTTCAACTTTTTCCCGAAGCCGAAAAAGGAAACGGCTATTTGCGGCAAGAAGATAACATTTGGGCTTACGACCCCGTTGGACGAAAATTTACGCACACTTCGCTAGATCGGAAGAGCACACGTCT
>CALCEK010000088.1 GCA_937900125.1 uncultured Treponema sp.
CTCACAATAGGAAGTTTTGTGTTTGCAATAGAATCCCCTTCAACTTTGCCTAAAATCTTTAGGCATTCCTTTTCTGTTTTTTCCTCTTCCCCGCCAATAAACGGAACAATGTTGTCAATCATATCAAAGCTAGAAACACCAGGATACCCCGCCCCGCTTACTGCCTGTAACGTTGTAACCACCATTCGTTTTACAGGATACCCCGCCTGAATCAGCGCGTACAATGGCATCATATATGTTTGCAAGGAACAATTTGGCTTTACCGCAATAAATCCGTTTTTCCAGCCGTGATGTTCTTTTTGTTTTTGGATGATTTCTATGTGTGATGAATTGATTTCTGGAATCAGCATAGGAACATCGCTCGTCCAACGGTTTGCACTTGCGTTTGACACCACAGGAATCCCAAGAGATGCGTATTTTTCTTCCAAAGCTTTAATTTCATCCTTTCCCATTTCTAGCGCACTGAACACAAACTTGCATTTTCCAAGCGCACATTCAGCCTCGTTTGCATCTTGCACGGTAAGATTTGCAACAGCTTTTGGAATATCAGAGCCAATAAGCCAGCGGGAAGAAACCGCATCTTTGTATAATTTTCCTGCGCTGCGCGGAGAAGCGGCAACAAAGCTTACTTCAAACCAAGGATGATTTTCTAGCAATTTTATGTAACGCTGACCGACCATTCCTGTTGCGCCCAAAACACCAACTTTTATTTTTTCAGACATATTTTTACCCTTACCTTAAATATTACATTCTTTTAGAGCTTCTTTTATAATTTCTTGAGCTTCAGGTTTTGCGGGAACAAGCGGAAGTCTCAAAGTGCCAGCGGGAATTCCACGCAAATTCATAGCGCATTTTATGCTTGACGGATTTCCATCACAAAATGCGGCTCTAAAAAGCGGTTGCAAACTGTAATGAATAGACCTTGCTTCTTCTAGTTTTCCAGAAAGAGCGTTGTGAACTAAGTCAGTCATTCTTTGTGGGATTAAATTTGTTACTACCGAAATAATCCCATCGCCCCCGCAGGCAATTAGCGGTAAAGTTAAAGAATCATCTCCACTCAAAACAGAAAAATCCTTGTGAGTTAATGCAATTTTTTCAATCACTTCCATCATTTGCGGAATGCTGCCACTTGCTTCTTTTACACCCGCAATATTCGGCAAATCGGCAATTCGTTTTAAAAGTGGCACACTGATATTTTTTCCCGTTCTGCCCGCAATGTTGTAAACAATAATCGGAATCCCGACTTTAGAAACCGCCTCGTAATGTTTAAAAATGCCTTCATCGCTTGGTTTATTGTAATAGGGAGTGACCACAAGGGCGTAATCAGCACCTTTTTCTTTTGCACGAGTTGTGTATCGCACCGCATCGCGCGTATTGTTACTTCCCGCGCCCACAATCACTTTTACAGCGCGATTATTTTTTTTGTTAAATTCTTTGACGAGTGGAAAAACAATGTCGAGCATTTTTTCTTCTTCATCTTCGTCAAGGGTGGGCGTTTCTCCACTTGTGCCGAGCGGAACAAGTCCATCTATACCATTTTCTAATTGAAACTTAACATTTTGCGCAAAACCGTCATAATCGACCGAGCCATCGTCTAACATCGGTGTTATCATTGCGGTAAAAGAACCTTGTAACTTTGCCATTTAAACTCCCGCATTGCGTTCTGTTATTTTGAATTTTGGGAAAATTTGATTTGTCCAAATCCCCACAATAAATTAAACCTGTTCAAAAACCAAGTTTCCGCTCAAGTTTATTCCCTATTATTTAATATTCCCGCAAAAAAATCAAGGGAATCTATAAAAAGTAAAAGTTTTGAAAACCGCACTGACACTTTGCATGGGAATATGGGATTGCGCGTTACCCATCGTCATGTTGAGCGTAGCGAAACATCTATTTTTTGTGAAAAGATTACATGGATTCTTCGAGTTACGCTCCTCATGACGCACAAATTTACGTTGATTTTTACAAATTCACTGCGGAAAATAAGTCTTGCTCTATTGGAGATTTGTTTTTTAATGCGGCATCGCATCCATGCGTAAATAATCTATATTCTTCCCGAATATCGCCGCCGTTTGCCAATCGGTCATTTATCATATCAAAATAAGGCTTGTGCAGTTCACAGCTTATCCATTTCCGCTTTAACTCTTCGCACAAAATAATTTCGTTTCCACTTCCGCCAAACAAAACAAACACGCTGTCGTCTTCTTTTGTGCAGGATTTTATAAACATCTCCACAAGACTTTTCGGCAACTGGCAGGAATGAAATGTTTTATCTTTGCTCACATTTTTCACCAAATCAAAATAAAACCAAGAATATGGCATTCTTCCTGTATGCCCTTCTGCCATTCGTTGCATAATCCGTTTGTCTGTCGGATTTTGATATGGAACGGCTATCTGCTCTTTGTAAAAGTGATTTTCTTTCGATTTTGTTGCATGCAGAATACTTCAGTGTGCAGTTGTCAAACGACGCGGTGAATGTCCTACATTTGTGTTGTATACCCACACATATTCTTGAACATCATACGCGATTTCATCAAGGCACTTTACACGAAGATACGCATTTTGCTTCGGATAATTCATCATAAAAAGATTGCCTGTTGGTTTTAGCACGCGCATACTTTCTTTTGCTAAATCGCAATACCAAGAAATATAGTCGTCCCATTTTTTGCTGTAAGAACTGCCGTCGTAATTTATGCCCACATTGTAATCAGGGTCGCCGAAGACCATATCAAGCGAATTGTCTGGCGTTTGCCGTAATATTTCAAGTACATCTTTATTGTACAATTTGTTAAATTCCATTCCGTTAGTTCCTTTTCAATATGTATTCGCGCGATTTTACAAATTGAATCGAGCCTGAGACCGTCTAAAAACTCAACCGAATATGTGCATATATTTCCCCTAAAACAGTTTTTCGTTCACTTCTATTTTAGGCATTGTTGAAAACCTCGTCTTGATGT
>CALCEK010000089.1 GCA_937900125.1 uncultured Treponema sp.
TTGTAATTTAGCACTTAATATAACAGGATTATGATCAGAATATATAAATCCAAAGTCTTCTGTTTTAACATTATCAACCGTAATATTAGAAGAAACAATATAGCCATCAATATAGTAATATTGGAAATTATCTTTATCAGCATCAACATATGGTTGATCTAGACTACGGCAAGTAGGTGTGTCCGTATCCATAAAGAATTGCCACTCATCACCAAATTTTTTAACATCAATTTTTCCAGGTTTCCACAAGCCATCTTTTACTTTTATCTTGTCTTTATCAATAGTAGAAAAAATTTGATTAAAGTCTCCACCAGCAATTACATAATTTCCTTTTTTAGCCTCTTCTTGTAATAGTTCAAGTTGCACACCTTCTGCAAGAGCTGTTTCTTTTGCCGCAAGCAAAAATTGTTTCATTAAGTCAACGCCTGTTACTTTTAAGCCACAAAGGGCTAATTCCACAGCAATGCGCCCAAGTCCGCAACAAGCATCTAAAATTCGCGAATCAGGTTTTGCATTTGTAATTTTTACACATTGCTCCGCAATACCTTTTGCTTCTGCCCAATGTTGTTCATCAAACATAATCGGGGCGTAGTTTAACCAAAAATTTTCATTTTCAAACCATTCGGGCTTTTGTTTGCTCAAAGAAAAATCCTTTTATCATTAGATTCAGAGGTGATAGTAAAAATTTCATCGATTTGCGCTTTTGTTAAACCAATCGATTTTGCGCGTGCAATAAAAAACTCGCGTTGAACTTGAAGATTTTGTTCAATACGCTTTCGCTCTTCGCGTTTAAGCGTAGAAATTGTGTCGGCAAGCATATTTTCATTTTGTCTACGCCAAATTTCCGCCTTTAACTCAGTTTTATTTTGCTTAAGTTCTTGTATTTCGGTTTCGTACTCTTGCAAAATTTTATCTTTTGCGGCTTTCTTTTTGGCGCGGACTTTTCTTTGTAAAATCTGAAAATCAGTTTCGGTCATTCGCTAAGTGGAATGAATGCGTCTTTTGTTGCTCCGCAGACGGGGCAAACCCAATCATCAGGGATTTCGCTAAATGGTGTTCCTGGAGAAATGCCTCCTTCAGGGGCGCCAACGGCAGGGTCATAAACGTAGCCACAAATTCCACACTGTTCTTTTTCCATAAAAATTCTCCTTGTCGTAAATTATAGCATAGACTTTTTGCTTGTCAAGTTTTCTGTTAAATTAAACCTGTTCGGATACTTCAGTTTCAGAACAGGTTACTTTGAAAGGCGATGTTTAAAACCGCGCTATTTTAGCGTTTTTAAACTCGTTGACCTGAGCGGAAACAGGGTTTCCGAACAGGTCTATTGAACAGAAATAGGAGCTGATTCACTTTGCCAATATGACATTTTATTGTTAAAAGTGCTAGACTTTTGTACTGTATTAGCATATACTCTTTGTTATGTCTGACAATGTTTTTACAGTTCTTGACTTGCTTGATTTAAACTTAAAAGGAAGAAATTCTCTCAATTTACATTGTATTGCAGGTCGTTCTGGGCTTTCTCGCCAAATTAAAATTGCAGACATAAATCGTCCGGGGCTTGCGCTTTCTGGCTTTTACGAAGCATTTTCTTATGACCGAATACAATTATTTGGTCGCGCAGAAGTTGCTTATCTTCAAAAGTTGCGAAATGAAGGATATTCAGATTCCCTAAAAAAATATTTTTCTTATGACATTCCGTGTTCGATTTTTACGCGCAATTTAAAACCTGACGATTATTTTCTTGCGATGGCAGAATCGAGCCGAAGTCCTGTTTTGCAAACCGATTTGGAATCAACGGAATTTTCCACACGGCTTTTGCGAATTTTTTCCGATATTTTTGCAGAAAAAAAAGCTCTTCATGGTGTTTTGGTGGCTGTTTTTGGAGTCGGAATTTTGCTTTTGGGCGATAGTGGCGTTGGAAAAAGTGAAACGGCTCTTGAGTTGATTGAACGCGGACATATGCTTGTTGCAGATGACACCGTTGAGTTACGCTGCATAAATGGAAACTCCATAATGGGTCGAGGTGCAAACAAGTACATCAGTCACCACATGGAAATTCGCGGCTTGGGAATCATAAATATTGCGCAGTTATATGGTGTCGGCTCAATTCGGGAACAAAAAGAAGTTCAATTAGTTGTAAAACTTGAAACATGGGATAATAACAAAGTTTATGACCGCTTGGGAATTGAAACGCGAACAACGGATTTGTTGGGTGTAAAAATCCCATATATCGAAATTCCTGTAAAACCTGGCAGAAATCTTCCTATTATAATAGAAGCGGCTGCAATGAATGAGCGATTAAAAACGCTTGGGTATTTTTCCGCTCGCGAATTCAACAAAAATGTGCTAAAGTGGATTGAGGAAGGTCAAGCTCAAGACGCATATTACGGAAATGTTGACGTTTACTAAAAGGACTCCTAAAACCCAAAACGCTAAAGGCTAGAGGAGTCTAAATTGAAAATAAACAAAGAGAGGTTTTTATTGTGATTGAAAAAATTTTAACTGTTCGTAATAGGGCTGGAATCCATGCTCGCCCGGCGGCTCTAATTGCTCAAACTGCAAATAAATATCAAGCAGAAATAACTATAGAAAAAGATTCAACAACTGTAAACGCAAAGTCGATAATGGGCGTTATAACAATGGCTGCATCTTACAATACAACTCTTGTGTTAAAAGCCGAAGGTTCAGACGAAGAAGAAGCCGCAAATGCAATCTTTAATCTGTTTGAAGCAAAATTTGAAGAGGAGTAAAAAATGAAAACTCTTACAAACCGCCAACGTGAAGTGCTAGAGTTTATTGCGCAATTTACGGATGATAATATGTACCCTCCAACAGTTAGGGAAATCGGTGAACATTTTGGAATTTCTCTGCGTGCGGTTCAAGACCATGTGTCAGCATTGCAAAAAAAAGGCTATCTTTCGTTAAGTCAAAAACGCTCGCGGTCAATTCGGGTGTTAAAGGACGAACGCAAAAATCTTCCTATAAATTCGAATATGACTTCGATTCCGTTGTTGAATCCGACTGTTGAACCTGGAAAACAACCTTTGCAAGAAGGAACGATTCAAACTCAGTTGAATGTGGCACTTCCATTTATTCAGCTTGAAAAAAAATACGCGGCTTTAAAGATTTTAGACGATTCGATGATTCAAGCTGGTATTTTGCCTGGTGACATTGCCATTTTTGAACTTTCAGAAACTGCCCAGGAAGGTCAAATTGTCGCTGCTCTTGTTGACAACAATGTTTTGCTCCGTCGATTTTTCCCAGAATCAAATCGTGTCCGATTCCAAAGTGAAAATCCGCAGGTGCAAGCCTTGTATTGCCAAGGGGCAAATATCATCGGAATCCTTTCTGGTGTAATCCGAAGTTGTTAAGCTATGTCCAAAAACGGATTTTACGTTTTTACTGGTCCTGAAGTCGGTGAAAAAAACGATGCAATTGCTCGAATCAAGACTCTTGCCCAAAAAAAAGTCGGCAATTTTGATTCTTACACCTATTATGCGGGCGACACTCGGCTTCAGGACATAATTGCGCAGCTTAGAAATGGTAGTCTTTTTACACCAGCTTTGTTCATTACGGTGCGCAACGCGGAACTCCTTAAAGGAAAAGAAGATATTGCACTTTTGACTTCTTGGGTCAATGCAACGGACGGCGGTGATGACATTTTAGTTTTGGTTTCTGACGAAAACGGAATCGAAAAAAAAATCGAAAATCTCGCTCTTTCTGACCACAAAAAAATCTTTTGGGAACTTTTTGAAAGCAACAAAATTCAGTGGGTAAATTCTTTTTTTAAGAAAAACGGCTTTTCTATTCGCGCTGATGCTGTGGAACAAATCCTTGATATGCTTGAAAATAACACGGAAACGCTAAAAAGTGAATGTTCGCGCTTTTTTTATTGTTTTGAAAAAGGGCATACAATCACGGTAGCCGATGTAGAAAAAATTCTTGCACACAATCGTGAAGAAAATGCGTTTACTTTGTTTGAGGCAATGGCGGATTCTACCCATTCTCCAAAGGAACGCCTTGAGTCTTCGCTAGAAATCTTGCAGAAAATCCGCCTTTCAAAAGATTCAAATGGAATCGCGCTTATCGCGGGACTTACCTATTGTTTTCGCCAACTTCGCGAATGGCACAAATTACATTCAAAGTCAGCCCACCCTACAGATGTACAGTTGAAGATAGCTGGATTTTCGGGCAAAACAAATCAAGCTCGCTACGCTTCTGCCGCACGTGTTTGGTCTTATGGTTCGTGCCTTGCGCTACTTGCGTTGCTTTCGGCAACAGACGCTTCCCTTAGAGAAGATGGTGCTGCTTTAGAGGACACCCGACTTGTTTTGCTTTTGTACGCTGCCATTATAAAAAACGGCTCATTTTGCGCTGAATACGAAAATCCCCTCGATTAAAACAGAAAATCATAAGTTTTAGAGAGTATCCATATTATTTAAGATTTTTTTAAGCTCTAAAAGTTCTGCTTGGGTAAGAGTTATGCCTTTTCCCATTTTGCTGTGGTCAGGCGACCAGGAGCGCAAATCAAATTTTGCATCGCGCTCACCCCACGAAACAGAATTTAATTCAACTTTCCAGCCACCCTTGCTTTCCGAAAGAACTCCAAAATGCTCTTTTAGCTCAAACTTAAAATCTTCAGCCATATTTTCTCCCTTTTAGTTAGCAATTTTTTGTCTGTAAAGTGCAATAGCACTTCCCATCAGTGCGTGAAAAAACTCACCAGAACCCATTTTTTCAAAAACAGTTTCTTTTTTAAGTTTTAAAGGCTCAACAAATTCATCAGAATCAAGACTTAAATTAGACTTAAATTGTAATTGTTTTGCGCAAAAAACAAAAACGTGATTGTTAAACAATGCAGGATTCGGATTAAATTTTCCCAAAAAAATCAATTCTCCCGCTTCTGCCCCAGTTTCTTCCTTTAATTCACGCCTTGCTCCCGCTTCTGGCTCCTCGCCTTTTTCAATAACACCGCCAGGAAACTCAATGCTTAAAGCTTTTTCTCCATGCCGCCATTGTTCAACCATCAAAAAGCAATTTTCAAGTTCAGGAATCACAATCACCCAATCTGGAGCTTCATTTACAATGTAAATTCCTTCTTGCCCATCAGGACCTTGGCTTTTGCGTTCAGTTACCGTAAAAACGGGCGTGTGGAAAACTTCAGTTCGACTTTTTTCCTGCCATTTTAAATCTGCACTCGACATAACATTCTCCAATTTCATTGCAAAAATCAAAATAATCTTCTATACTAGACTTTGTGCGGAAACTTTTCCGTAAAAGTCGATTAGCTTAAAATTCGCACTATTTAGTTCTCAAAAATGTACCCCTATTATAGTGCATTTTGGCAAAAAAGAAAAGACAAGGAGGCTTGTATGGCAATTATTACTATTTCGCGTCAAGTTGCAGCACTTGGGGATGAAATTGCGGATGCCGAAGCGAAAAAATTAGGCTACACGTTTGTAAATCGCAAGCAGATTGAAAAGCGAATCGTAGAATTAGGTTTTCCCGCAGAAAAGTTAAATCGCTATGACGAGCGGAAACCTGGTTTTTTTGCGAGCCTTGCTAAAGATAGGGACGAATATCTTAATTATTTGCAATATGCTGTTTTAGAAGCTGCGTCTGGCGGAAATTGTATTTTAATTGGACGAGGGGCTTTTATCATTTTGGAGGGAGTTCAAAATTTGGTTTCGTTTAGGTTTGTTTCCGATGATGATGTTCGGCTTTTGCGGCTAAAAAATGAGTTTAATTGGCATGACAAACAAGCTCAGGCAAGAATCACAGAAAGTGATAACAATCGGCGCGGATTTCACAAAAGTTTTTTCAATTTAGAAAATGAAGACCCTCAACATTTTTTGCTAACCTTAAATACAAGTAAACTTTCGCTTGAAGAATCTGTTCGTATAATAGAAACTGTTGTAAAGGGATACATAACGCCTCAAAAAGAAACTGAGGGGACAAAGCGGGTTCAAGAACTTTTTAAAGGACAGTCGCTTGTAAATCATTTACTTTTTGACTATCACTTGAACATAAATTTTTTGCGGGCTTCCGTTGAAAATCAAGTTGTGACGCTTCATGGTGTTTCGGATTCGCAAGGAATTGCAGAACGGGCTGTTCAAGCCGCAGCTAAAATTCTCCCTTCTTGTGAAATTAAAAATGCCATAAGCGTTGTTCAGGATTTTAAATCCTACCAATAAGAATCCGTTTTTAATTTCAACAAAAAATGAAGCATATATATAGGAGAAAAATGAAAAATACGCAAAAAGGAGTTTTTGTTTTATGAAAACCTCAAACAAATTTACGTTTACAAGAATAATTTTAGCACCAGTCATTTGTTTAGTATACTCACTGCCGAATATAATTAAACATTTTGGAAGTGGTTGTTCAAACACTTTAAGTGTATTTTCAGTTTGCTTGTGCATAGTTTTGTTGGCTTTTGCTGAAATTACAGATTATCTCGATGGTCATTTTGCTCGTAAGCACCACGAAGTTAGCGATTTTGGAAAAATGTTCGACCCTTTTGCTGATGTTTTTTTGCATCTTTCTACTTTTGCGCTTTTTATGATTGATGGTTATATGCCAGCGTTGTGTTTTATTCTGATTTTATATCGAGAATTTTCTCAAAGTTTTTTGCGCCAAGTTTCTGCTGCAAAAGGAACAGCGGTTGCTGCAAGAAAAGGTGGAAAAATAAAAACGGTTTTTTATGTAACAAGTTGTTTTGTGGTTTTGCTTCAAGAGTTTTTTATTCGAACAGGATTTTCCGATTCATTGGGAATAAATATGCAAGTGTGTAAGTATGTGGGGTATGGATTTTTTACAATTTGCGTGATTCTTTCTTATATATCATTCATCGATTATTTGATTCATTTTGGAAAAATCTTAAAATCAGCGGCTGAATAAAAGTTTTAGCACAAGTGAAAAAAAAATAATTTTTTTTGCAAAAAAAAGAATTTGCCCTTGACACATTTTTGTGAATATTATATAGTCTTAAACATCGGCGAAATGACTTAGTGGTCTAGCTGATGTTTAACAAAACTGTTCATTGACAAACATAGGGAAGGAAAGAAGACGAAAAAGAATGCCAAGTTTAAGCGAGTAAGGTAAGAAGAAATGAAAATCTTTAGTCCTTCGGGACTTTAAGAATAATCATGGAGAGTTCGATCCTGGCTCAGAACGAACGCTGGCGGCGCG
>CALCEK010000090.1 GCA_937900125.1 uncultured Treponema sp.
CCAGAAGTTTCAAATGCAGAACAAAATAAAACGCTTGACCAAAAAAAACTTTTGCAAAAAATTTCAGAGCTTACAAATAAAAAACTTTTTCCCGCAAAGAAAAATCTTTTTGTAATCGGGGCAGGAATGGGGAAAAGTGAAACGCTCACCACAGACGCAAAAAAAATTATTCAAACTGCCGATTTACTTTTGGGCGCAAAACGTTTTTTTGAAGACGATTTTTTTTCTGCAAAGCAACATCTTCCGCTATGGCAGCCAGAAGAAATTTTTTCTGCATTAGAAAAATTTCCGCTTTACAAAAACATCGTGCTTCTTGTTAGCGGAGACACAGGATTTTTTAGTGGCGCACAGTTGTATCTTCCGTTTAAAGAAAAATTGCTTTCTGAATATAATTGCACGCTTACTTTTTTGCCAGGAATTTCTTCAATGCAATTTGCTGCTTCAAAATTAAAAATTGCATATCAAGAATACGTGCCATGTTCTTTGCACGGAAAAACTTTTCCAGTAGTTCCACTTTTGCGTCGCGATAAAAAAATTTTTTTACTTTTGGCAGGATGTGATGGGGTAAAAAAACTTGGAGAAATTTTTCTTGAAGCGCAAAAAATAAATTTGCTCTCGACCCTTTCAATTACGCTTTGCAAAAATCTTTCTTATGCTGATGAAAAAATCTTTTCCGTTACTCCAGAAGAAATGCTTGTAATACAAGAAGATGGATTGTATTGCGCTTTTGTGGAAATGCTAGATTCGTCAAAAATATTATTGCAGCCCTTCTGTGATTCTGCTTTTTTGCGGAGCGATGTGCCACTTACAAAACAGGACATTCGTTCCTTTGTGATTTCAAAATTGGCTCTTTGCAAAAATGATATTTTCTACGACATAGGTTCGGGGACTGGCTCTGTTACGATTGAAGCCGCGTTCTGCTCTCCATTCGGTGCGGTGTTTGCATTTGAGCAAAAAGAAATTGCATTTTCGCTTACGAAAAAAAATTGCGAGCGATTTCAAGTTTCAAATGTTACCGCTGTTCAAGGTCGCGCTCCTCAAATTCTGGATTCGTTCCCCGCCCCAAACAAAACATTTATCGGCGGAAGTGACGGGGAGCTAAAAAAAATCATTGAGGCAATTCTCAAAAAAAATCCGCAGTGCCGAATTGTGTGGACTGTGATTTTGTTGGAACATCTAAAAGATTCTCTTGAATGTGCAAAAAATTTTTTTGGTGAAAATTGGACTTGCTCTCATATCGTAACTTCTTCCGTTGAACCGCTAGGAAAAGGTCATCGCGAAGGAAGAGAAAATTCCATCTGGATTTTTTGCGCACAAAATATGGAAACCTCTAAAGATACACTTTAGTGGGTTTATAGAGATGGCTATACTTTTTTGACAAGGAAGAAAATAATGAGCGGTCTACAAACGTTCCCCCGAATTATGCTAACAGCTCCTTCTAGCGGTGGCGGAAAAACTTTTTTAACCTGCGCATTAATTGCTGCGTTAAAAAAACGCGGACTAAGCGTAAGAGCATTTAAATGCGGTCCAGATTTTATTGACCCGCTTTTTCACAAAAAAGTTTTGGGCGAAGAATCAATAAATCTTGACAGCTACTTTTTGCCAGATTCCCGCCTTGAAGATTTTTTTAAAACCCAAAGCAACGAATCTAGCATCGCGGTAATTGAAGGTGTTATGGGATATTTTGACGGCTTAGGCGGAGTGAGCTTAAAGGCATCTAGTGCAGACATTTCGCGCATAACAAAAACGCCCGTTATTTTGTGCGTAGATTGTCACGGGCAAAGTCGTTCCGCTGCCGCCGTTGTAAAAGGATTTTGCGAACTCGATTCGGAAAAAAATATTGCTGCTGTCATCTTAAATCAAGTTCCAAGCAGTTTAGAAAAAAAACTTCCGCCGTTAATAGAAGAACTTTCGGGAATCCCAGTTTTAGGTTGTATTCCAAAATTAAAAGAAGGCGGTTGGCAAAGTAGACATTTAGGCTTGCTTCTTCCAGATGAAATTGACGATTTTAAAAATCGGATTGACCGCGCAAGTGATGTCTTTTTAAAAAATATTAACATGGAACTTTTACTTTCCATTGCAAATCGTGCCGAAAAACTTCCGAAAGCGGAAAACAATTTTCTTTACAAAAATATTTTTTTGAAAAACAAAAAAAATATCGCTGTTGCCTACGACGAGGCATTTTGTTTTTATTACAAGGCGAATCTGGACGCTTTTAAAAATCTCGGTTGCAGCTTGCAATTTTTTTCTCCTTTAAAAGATTCACGGTTGCCAAATGCGGACTGCTAT
>CALCEK010000091.1 GCA_937900125.1 uncultured Treponema sp.
CCAGGCAAATATAAATCGCCCGAGTGCATTTTTTCTTTCATACTTGACATATTTTCTCCATACTATTTCCAGACAAATTGCAACATTGTAATGTCGTCAAACCGTTCTGTTTCTCCCGCAAAAGAATCAAGTGCGCTCTGGACATTTGCAATCGTTTCTGGAGCGTTTAGTGGCGGAGTCGATTTTAGCGCGTTCAAAAGTCTGTTTTCGCCAAAAAGTTGATTGTTAGAATCGGTGGCTTCCGTTACTCCGTCCGAATAAATAAAAAGTCGGTCGCCATGTTCTAAAGTGAGCGTGTATTCTTTGTACATAACGCCTTCCATTGCGCCGAGCATAAGATTCGGTTTTTCTGAAAGATAGGAAAAATCGCCCCCGTGGTAAAGCACAGGAAATGGGTGTCCAGCGTTTACAAAACGTAGTGTTCCCGTACTGAATGTAAAAATCCCCAGCCAGCAAGTTACAAAAAGCCCTGTTTCGTTTCCTTTGCAAAGTTGCTCATTTGTCGCCGCAAAAATTTCTTGCGGAGAAAATCCTTGTTCGGCTTGAGAGGCAAGTAGCGTTTTTGCAATCATCATAAAAAGCGCAGCGGGAACTCCCTTTCCAGAAACATCGCCCACCACGAGCAAAAGATTGTCGTCGTCTAAAAGCAAATAATCGTAAAGGTCGCCGCCAACTTCTTTTGCGGGATTCATGGTGGCGTAAAGGTCAAAATCCGTGCGGTTAGGAAAAGCGGGGTAGCCTTTTGGCAGCGATTCTAGCTGAATGCGGGAAGCAAGATTTAGCTCTGTGCTGATTCTTTCTTTTTCTGCCGTAACGTGAGTTAATTCTTTGATGTTGTAGCAAACATCGGATTCCATTTTGTGAACAGAATGATACAAATTTTCAACTTCATCGCCAGTGTGAATGTTTAACGCCTTGATTTTTGAAACACATTCTTCCATTAAAGAAAGATTCCCATTTGTAGAAGTAAATTCTCCCGCAGAAGAGGCAATCAAATTTATCGGTTTTGAAAGATAAGTTCCTGCCACTTTTAG
>CALCEK010000092.1 GCA_937900125.1 uncultured Treponema sp.
GCGTGATAAGAACAGATTTTGTGAATTTTTCGCCTCCGTGCAAAACGCGGTGTCCGACGGCAGAAATCTCGTCCATTGATTTTATCACGCCCACCTCGGGGTCGGTTATTTCTTTTATAATCAGCTCGATTGCCTCTTTGTGAGTTGGGCAGGGGCTTTCAATCTCGGTCTTTTTTCCCTTTGCCTTGTGCGTAATCGCAGAGCCGTCAATTCCGATGCGCTCCACAACGCCGTTTGCCATAACTTCTTTGTTGTCCCAGTCGTAAACCTGATACTTTGCCGATGATGAACCGCAGTTCAACGTTAAAATTACCATAAAATGCCTCGTGTAAAAATAAACCTGTTCAAAAACCTCAAGATTCAGAACAGATTTATTATAGTGTATTTTTGTGTTTTTTGTAAATTAGAGCTTTTGCAAACTTGCGGAAGCGGATTTTTGCGTATTGGCATAAATATTTGCGCAAAAAAAAATGCAAAAATCAGTTAAAAAATGCTTGACAATAATTTACATCTTGTTGTAGAATGATTTTAAGAAACACAAATGTTGTGGAGGTGTAATATGTGCGTATGCGGAAAAATTTCGTATTCAAGAAAAGAAGCTGGAACAATCGTGAACTTTTGCACGAAAGGTCATCGAAAAACTCGCGCAAAATATGTTCCTTGCCGAATATACCGCTGTTCACTTTGTGGTTGTTTTCATACAACCCATTTGACTTTAAGGGAATTTAAGAGTTTGTCTAGTATGTCATTCTGAGCCAAAAGGCGAAGAAGCTCGCTTTGAGCCTGGCAACGCCTATCGCTCACCATGACGATAAAGTATAAATTTCAAGTTAATTTATTATAAGTTCAAGGAGGAATATCGTGAACAAACTTAGAGAATACAGAGAAAAAGTATTAAAAATGGATACGCAGGCTGAACTTGCTGATGTGTTAGGCGTAACGCAGGATAAGATTTCAAGATATGAGCAGGGCGATTCCGATGACATTCCGCTGAGTTTCTTTAAAAATATGGCAGAAAAACTCGGAACGTCATTAGAGGACATTCTGTCTGGTCTTAATCTGAACGAAGTTGCGCTTCCAAAAGCCGAAAAATTGTCTATAAATTATGATTCGGCGTGGCTCAAAGTAAATCAAGCGAAAAATCGTCTGTGTAAATTTATTGACAATAATATGAACGATTCTTTTAATGCTTATCCAAAAGCAGAGGAGCTAAAAAATCAATGCAAAAATATTGTTGTCAATTGTACAAGAAAAAAACGCATTGCTTTTGTGGGGCATTACAGTGCGGGAAAATCCACAATGTTGAACTCCCTTATGGGAACAGACAAACTTCCGAGCGCGTGGAATCCTACAACTTCTGCGGCGACTTTTATTCGTCATATCGATGACAAACCCACCTATCTTGCTGAGGGTGAAATGATTGCCGTTTTTAAGAGCGATAAAACAGAATCGTTTAATCCTGCGCTAATTTACGAGGATTCTTTTTTGGCGGAAGAGCAACTGCACATTCTTGATAAAGGTGATTATTCTCTTCTTACAAAATATGGCGAACGCAAGGAGGATTCAAGTGTCAATAAAGAAGTGGCAGCAATTGTAATTTACCTTGATTGTGAAATTCTTAAAAACATTGATTTTGTTGATTTGCCTGGCTATGGAACGGAAGAGGCAAGTGACGACGATTTTACGGCAATAATGAGTTCTCGCATGGACGCGCTAGTATATCTTTCATCTTCTAACCAGTTTTTGCAAGGTGATGAAATTGCATATCTCCGCAATACAATCAGGACTCTTCCCATTTTTGAATGTAATGGAACAAATAACATCAAGCCGCTAGGTAATTTGTTTGTTGTCGCTTCACAAGCGCATTTTATTCCCGCAAAAGAGGACTTAAACAAACAAATTCAAAGCGGAATTTCGCGATTCAAAAAAAGCCTTCCTATGTCATTAAAAGAATACTTTGATTCAAGGTCGCAAACAACGGGCTATGATACAGAAAACTATTTTGAAAACAGATTTTTTTCATACACGACAAATCAAAAAGACCGAAGAGAAGCTTTTGAGAGCGATTTAAAATCGTTTATCGAAAATCTTCCCGCAGTTGCGCTTACTGATACGGAAAATCAGCTCAAGCAATTTGTAGATGTAAACTGCAAAACAATAAATGCTGACCTTGAAAATTACAAGCGACTTAAGGAAAATCTTGAAAAAGAAGAAGCTGAGTATAAGGAAATTGTTTTGCACGAAGACGAGCGAAAAGCGAAAATCAGCAAGGCGGAAAGTGAAGTTCTTACTGCAATTGACGATTATTCATCTGATTCGGAAAAAGATTTTGACAATGCCTTTGATGAAACTGTCAATATTGAACACATTGTTCAGGTAATTAAAGACAAAGGTCTAAAGCGATGCAAAGATGACATTCGACTTCTTGCTGATTATTTGAATGCGGAATTGGAAGAAAAATTGAACACTACGCTAAGTGGCTATTCAAATAAACTCAAGTTTAAAATTGAAAAATATTTGACAGATTTTGAAAATACAAGCATAAAGACTTCAATAAATTCATCAATGTTCACTGCATTTGATGTAAAAAGGGCATTCGCTTCGGGACTAGCGGGATTGGCTACTTTAGGCGGACTTTCGTTTTGGGCATCCACTTTTGGTCCGCTCGGTGGCTATATTTTAGTTGCAAAAGGCGTAAGTTTACTTTCTATGCTCGGCATTTCTATTTCGGGAGGAACAGCAGCGGCTATTTCCGCAGTGGCTGCAATTGGCGGTCCTATTGTGCTAGGAATTGCTGTGGCAATTGTTGCAGCATTTACTGTTTTTTCTATTTTTAGTGGTGGCTGGCAAAAAGAACTTGCGCGTGGAATCATAAAGGCTTATGGCGAAAAAAAATATGGCTCGGACAAAAATCAAGATTTGCAGGATTTGTATCATGAGGTAATCAAAAAGTTTTGGAAAGAAACAAAAAAAGCCTTTGAAAAAGCCTCAAAAGCAACGGAAAACGAGTGGCTAAAAACTTTGGACGAAATGAAAATTGTGATTGAAAAATCAAAATCTGACCCTGCATTTGACGAGCAAAGAAAAAATTCCGCAGAGCAAGTTCGCAATTTTTTATTGCAAATCCCGAGTATTGTTTATAAAGATTCTGTCGCCTAAATAATTATTCGGGGAGAGTTTGGACTTGTATGGCGGACTTTTGCGCTGGAGAAGCAAAACAAGCGCATTGTTCCGCAAAAAAAAACGCAGTGTGTGTGGAAAGGTTTGGGCGGCGGACGACTTTTTTAAACACCGCGTTTTGTACGGAATGAAAAGCGCATTTTAAAAAACAATTTGCGCATTTTCACGTCCGCCGCCACATTTACGCCCTCTTCAAACAAATAATTTGTTTTACTGACGAGTGAATTCAAGGCTACAAAAGCGAGCAGGGAAAAGCACCTGAAACTGAAGAAAATCAAGAGCGAGATTAAGAAAAATCGACGGATGCCGTTTGACTGATAACTTTATACGCTTCTATCAGCTGCTCCACTGACCACGTGGCATTCGCGGGGCTTGTGCTGGGAAGGCATTTGCTCGTGAGCTTGTAGCGCACTTCGTATTCGGCGGCGCAGTGTTTTTGCCACAG
>CALCEK010000093.1 GCA_937900125.1 uncultured Treponema sp.
TGTTTTCTTTTTTGTTCCGCACTCTAAAAAGCGGGGTTTCTAGGATAAAAACTCTGCCATTTGTCACAAGTTCTTCAAAATAACCAAGAAAAAATGTCATTACTAAATTGCGAATGTGATAGCCATCGTTATCGGCATCGGTTGCAATTACAATTTTAGAATATTTTAAGTTTTCTACATCGTTTTCAATTCCGAGTGCCATCATCAATTGGTACAATTCATCATTTTTGTAAATTTCGCTTTGTTTTTTACCATACATATTTTCGGGTTTTCCGCGCAATGAAAAAATCGCCTGGTAACTTGCGTCGCGCGAATGAGTCATTGTTCCAGAGGCAGAATCGCCTTCTGTTATAAAAATCATCGAATTTTCGCCCTTTGCGCCATCTTGAATGTGATATTTGCAGTCTTTGAGTTTTGGAATGCGAATGCTGATTTTTTTTGCCGCTTCTTTTGCCTCTTTTTTTACAGCGGAAAGTTCTGTGCGGAGTTTTTCGTTTGCCTGAATCTTTTCTTGAATTTTTTTGGCGGATTCTGGATTATGATGCAACCAATCATCTAAACCGCTCTGAGTTTCGCTTACAATCCAAGAGCGAATGTCGGTATTTCCTAGTTTGTTTTTGGTTTGACTTTCAAACACCGGGTCTTTTACTTTTACAAGCAAGGCTGCCGCTATACCGTCGCGCACATCTTCGCTTTTGTAAGAAGTTCCGTAAAAATCGTTTATGCCTTTTACAATTCCTTCTTTAAACGCTGCCAAATGCGTTCCGCCGTCTTCTGTGTACTGTCCGTTTACAAAAGAAAAATAATTTTCGCCATAGGCATTTGTGTGTGTAAAGGCAAATTTTAAATGTTCCCCTTGATAGCTGGCAATGGGGTAGAGCGAAGTGTCTTCAATTTCTTTGTTTAAAAGGTCAAATAATCCGTTGTCGCTTTTGTAATCCGCACCATTTAGGCGAAGTGTTAATCCTTGATTTAAATACGCATAATTCCAGATTCGTTTTTCAACAAAATCCATGTCAAAATTGTACTTGCCAAAAATTTCGGTGTCAGGAACAAATTCAAAATACGTTCCATTTGCTTGTTTTTGTTTTAAAGTTCCAGTTTTTTGATTTACAAGTTTTCCTTTTTCAAAAGTGGCATCGGTACATTGCCCATCGCGCACAGAAACTACGCGGAAAAATGAAGAAAGTGCGTTTACCGCTTTTGTTCCCACTCCGTTCATTCCCACGCTAAATTGAAAAACATCGTCATTGTATTTTGCACCCGTATTTATTTCGCTCACACATTCAATCACTTTTCCGAGCGGAATTCCGCGCCCATAATCTCTAACTTTTACGCGATTTTCTTTTACTTCCACATCGATTCTTGTTCCGAATCCCATAATAAATTCGTCAACCGCATTATCAATAACTTCTTTTAAAAGAACGTAAATTCCGTCATTTTGATTTGAACCATCGCCTAAGCGCCCAATGTACATTCCGCTTCGCAATCTTATGTGTTCAAGTGCGTCTAAATGTTTGACTTGACTTTCATCGTAAACGGCAACTTTTTTTTTGCTCGTTTCTTTTTTCCCCGTTTGTGCGGAAGTCGTTTTTGTCTCCGCTACTTTTTCTTTTTTTGCACCCATAACACTGTATTATATAGAATAATTTTTATCTTGACAAGAAAAGTAAACTAGTACATAGTTTTGCACGGAGGCTTGCTTTATGGAAAAAAAATTCCCAATAAAAATTATTGTTATTGCTCTTATTGCAGTTGCGATTTTGGTTACTGCTTTGAATAGTTTTACCGTTATAAATCCGAATGAACGCGGTGTTCAGGTAGTCCTTGGAAATGTTAGCGATGGAGTGCTTGAACCTGGTTTTCATACAAAAGTTCCATTTATTTCAACAATCCGAAAATTCCGCGTAGAACCAAAAACTTACGAAGTTACTTTTCCAGTCGGTCAAGATGGAGCAATTACTAAAGATATGCAAACTGTTGGAGCCACAGTTTCTGTCCGCTGGATGTATGACACGAATCGCATAATGGATATTGTAACAACTTACCGCGATGACCGCATAATAGAGCTTGCAATGCGCGACAATGTAAAAGCTTCTGTAAAAGAAACAACTGGAAAATATTCCATTTACGATTTAGTTGCGGAACAAAATACAATTACAAATGCAGTTGCCGCCGCTGTTTTAGAAAGAATGAAAGCATATCCGATTCAAATTTCGCAAACAACTATTACAAACTGGGATTGGTCTGACGATTTTGACAAACAAATTAAGGAAACCGCAAACCGCACTCAGCAAGTAAAACAAGCCGAACAAGAAGCAAACATTGCAGAGGCACGTGCGCAAGTAAAAGTTCGCGAGGCAAATGCTAATCTTGAAGCTGAACGGCTAAACGCAGAGGCTATCCGTGTAAAAGCACAAGGCGAAGCGGACGCAAAAAAAATCGAAGGCGAAGGAATTGCCGCGTACAACGCAGAAATTGCAAAAAATCAGCAACTAGAATTGCGCTTAAAAGAATTAGAAATTGAACTTGAGCGGGCAAAACGCTGGAACGGAAAAGAAGTTCCCGATGCCGCTTACGTGGTTCCTGGAACAGGAGCTGTTATTCCGCTTACAAACTAAAATTCCCAAAAGCTGCAGGGTGTTTATGGAAAAAGAAAAAATTGTTGTCCTTGATTTTGGAAGCCAATATGCGCATTTAATTGCAAAACGTTTAAGATTGCTCGGCTATTATTCAGAAATTGCCCTGCCATCTGTTCAAGAAAGCGAACTTTCTGGAGTTAAGGGAATTATTTTGAGCGGAGGTCCAGCTTCCGTGTACCAAAATGACGTGCCAGAGTTTAACGAAAAAATTTTTGACTTACCGATTCCGATTCTGGGATTATGTTATGGGCATCAACTTATGGCAAAATTTTATGGTGGCTCGGTGGGCAAAGCAAATGTTGGGGAGTTTGGAATTTCTCAACTTTTAAAAACATCTTGCGGAAAAAACTCTCCACTTTTTGCGGGGACAAGCGATTCTTTACAGGCGTGGATGAGTCATCAAGATGAAGTCCTTTCGACCCCAGATGGTTTTGAAGTTATTGGGCAAACAAAAGATTGCGCTTATGCGGCTTTACAAAATTTGCAAAAACAACGATTTTCTTTGCAGTGCCATTGCGAAGTAAAAGATACTCCAGAAGGTCAAATCATTTTTGAAAATTTTGCGCACTCTATTTGCAAAATGGAACGCAATTGGGACGAAGATGCGGTGTTAGCGCACATTTTGTCGGAAATCAAAACGCAAGCAAAAGACAAAAAGGTGTTGCTTTTTTTGAGCGGCGGAGTCGATTCCACAGTTGCATTCGCACTTTTAAACAAAGCATTGGGAACGGAGCGCGTTTTGGGGCTTCATATTGACAACGGCTTTATGCGCAAAAATGAAAGTGCTTTTGTTTCTGAATCTTACAAGGCGCATGGTTTTAACAATTTTATTGTGGAAGACGCAAGCGAAGGTTTTTTGAATGCAATAGCAGGTTTGACCGACCCGCAAAAAAAACGTTTGGCAGTTGGCGAGCATTTTATTAGCGTTAGAAATGAAGTTTGCGCAAAACAAAATTTAAACGATTCGGAATGGCTTTTAGCACAAGGAACTCTTTACCCTGACATAATTGAATCTGGGGGAACAAAAAATGCAAATGTCATAAAAACGCATCACAATCGTGTGGACGGAATCCAAAATTTGATTGCAAAGGGACTTGTAATTGAGCCGCTCCGCGATTTGTACAAAGATGAAGTTCGTGCTATTGGAAAAAAACTTTCCCTTGAACCGTCGCTCGTTATGCGCCATCCGTTCCCTGGTCCTGGACTTAGCATAAATGTGCTTTGTTCTGAGGGAAAACTTTCTGAAGCGGAAAAAAATGAGTTTGAAGCGGCAAAAAAAGAAGTTTGCGATATTTCTTTAGGAATGTTTTGTCAAAATTGCCAAGCAAATCTTACTAAGTACATTTTGCCAGTTCGTTCCGTGGGAGTTCAGGGCGATTTTAGAACTTACCGATTTCCTTGCGTTTTGGATTTTGGACACCGCGATTCTTTACCAGAAGGATTTTCTCACATTCCGCACAAATGGGAAAAATTAGAAGCCGCCTCTAGCGCGATTACAAATAATTCTCAATTTATAAACCGCTGTGTTCTTCAGATTTACAAAAATCCAAAATGCAAAAAAGAAGATTTTTCTTTGCAACGGGCATTTTGCACAAAAGAACGCCTTGACCAAATTCGCGAAGCTGACCAAATTATGCTTTCGGCATTACACCGCCATTCTTGGTACGACAAAATTTTTCAGCATCTTACAATCAATTTGCCTTATGCAAGTTCTATGGAGCGGTGCAGTATTGTGTTGCGCCCCGTTTGTTCCGAAGACGTTATGACCGCCCGCTTTGCAAAATTGCCACAAGATTTGCTTATGGAAGTTTCTTTAGAAATAGCAAAGCTACCGTTTGTTGACGCATTATTTTACGACCTTAGCAATAAACCGCCCGCAACTTTTGGCTGGGAATAATTTTCCCACGTTTGTTTCCCCCAAAGTTTCCGCACTTTTGGAAACAATGGGGAAACTCCAGAGGAAAAACTATTGAGCATCTCGAAAAATTGCAATTTTCAGAGATTCCCTATTGTGTTATTTGCGAAACTAATTCGCTTAAAAGTGGCACAAGTTGTTTTTTGCGCGAAACAATGTCTTTTAGGTAATAGACGTGTTCTTCGCGTTTTGGGAAATTCAAAAGTTGCTCAAATTCAGGTTGGCTTGCTAAAATCATAAGCGAACTGAGTTTTGTAATATCGGTAACAAGCAAACAGTGAAAAAGTTCCCCATTTTGTTTGCGGATTTTTTCTAGCTCGTCAAGGAATTCCTTTTTGCGCTCAAGAATTTCCGCTGTGCTATCAACTTCAATTTGGCTTACGGTGTATTTTAGCTTGCCTTCAGTGTATTCTTTCATATCTTGATGAATAACATCTTCGGCAGAGCGACCGTCAATGCGACTTCCGCTTTTAATAATGTCGTTTCCAAGTTCTTTGATTTCTAATTCTGTAATTGAACTTAAATATTCTGCGGTACGAACGTCGTATTCGGTTGTGGTGGCACTTTGCAAAATTAGGGTGTCGCTCAAAATGCCGCACAAAAGCAAACTGGCAATGTCTTTTGGAATAGAAATGTGCTGTTCGCGGTACATATTTGCGAGAATCGTGCTTGTAGAACCAACAGGGCGATTTATAAGCGTTATCGGATAGCGAGTTGAAAATGTGTTGATTCGGTGATGGTCGATTATTTCTTGAATCACATAATGCTCAATTCCTTCAACTGCCTGCTGAGGTTCATTGTGGTCAACAAGAATCACCTGAATATTCGCCTCGTGCAAAAGGTCACTTTCGCTCACAATGCCAATGACTTTGTTTTCTGCGTCCACAACGGGAAGACACCGCGAAGGACTTTGCGCAAGTAGCGGTCTTATTTTTTGAACGGTATCATCGGCGCGTACAGGTTTTATTTTTTTGTCCGCCATAGAAATAACTGGGGAAGAGTATTCAATTAGCATTGCCGTAGTTGCCGTGCTTTCGTGTCCAGAAAGAATTGAAACGTGATTTGCTTTTGCTTTTTCCCTAAGTTCTTTTTTTACGATATAATCTTTTGTTATAATTAACGCCCGAACTTTTGCTTCAATGCAAACTTCCTGAATGTCATCGCGGTCGCCCGTTATAACGATGATGTTTTCGCTTTTGTGTTCTTCCAAAAGTGCGCGGAAAGTTTGAGTGTCGTCATCGCCAATCATAATTGTGCAGTTAAAATATTCATCGGGGTCAAATTCTACAATCGGCGTAGCATTTAAGGTTTTTTCAATTAAGCGCAAACTTGCTTGAAAAATGTCGGGGCGTTTTGGGTTTAAGAGTTTGTAAGAATTTAGGGCAAATGCGTTGTAATTTAAAAGTCCGCAATATTTTCCCTCAGAATCCACAATCGGCAAAACAGAAGCATTTGTGCTGACCATTTTGTCTACAGCCTTCCAGAGCGAAACGTTTTCATCAACAGAAACGTAATTTCGGCTCATATAATAGGCGGTTTTTGGCACAAGGTCAGGAATGTAAAGCGGTGGCTCTACCTTAAAACGCTTAAAAATGTATTCAGTTTGCGGGGCAAGATGCCCAGCACGCGCTGCAACATATTCGTTTTTTCCCAAAAGTTGCTTTAATCTAGCATAAGCCGTTGCCGCAACCACGGAATCTGTGTCTGGATTGCGGTGTCCAATAATGTAAACAGTATTATTCATATCAAATTTAGTATAACACGGATTTTGATTTTTTTTAAGTGTTTTTTTTCACTAAAAAGAAATCCCTCCGAACTCCTTCCTCCGAACTCAAAAATATTGTTTGCTAATTTGGAAAAAGTGGTGTAAAATGTAGGCAACACGTGTTGACAAGGCACGTAAAAATCAGACAAAGAGGTTTTTATGGATTCCCTTACGGCTCAATATTACGACCCAAAAGATTTGCCAGATGCTTTTATTAAATTGTACGGCGGCACAAAAGATTCTGTTAAGCTGTTTTCTTCTCCCGCAAGAATCAATATAATCGGCGAACATATTGATTATAACGGCGGAATGGTTTTTCCCGCTGCAATAAATCGCTATTTGTACCTTGCAATTCGCAAAAGAAACGATAGCAAAATTATCTATAACGATGCGCGTTTTCCTGGTACTTACGAGTTTGACATAAATCAAGATTTTGTCTACAAAAAAGAAGACGGCTATGCAAATTACCTTAACGGAATCTTAAGTCAAATCAAGGCAAAAGGTCATAAGTTTGACTGCGGATTTGAAATTTTAATGGCATCAAATGTTCCTGCGGCGGGGGGAATTTCTTCTTCTTCCGCACTTGAATGTGGATTTGCTTGGGCTGTAAACGAAACCTTTGGTTTTAACATTGACCGTGTTGAAATTGCAAAACTCGGACAAATGAGCGAACACAATTTTATGAATGTGAATTGCGGAATTATGGACCAATTTATTATTTCTGTTGCAAAAAAAGATACCGCAATCACGCTTAACTGCGACACTTTAGAATACCAATATGTTCCACTTGTTTTAGGCGATTACAGATTTATTGTTATGAATACAAACAAACAACGTCGTCTTGCCGACAGTAAATACAACGAACGCCGAAGCCAATGCGAAGCTGCTCTAAAAATTTTGCAGGATTCTGGGGTAAATGCAAAAACACTTTGCGCTTTAACTCCAGCGGAATGGGAAAGCAAAAAAGATGCAATAAAAGATGACGTTTTGCAAAAAAGAGCAAAACATTGCGTTTATGAAAATCAGCGCGTAAAAGATGCGGTTATTGCCTTAAATGCAGGCGACCTTAAAAAGTTGGGGCTTCTTTTAAACGAAAGTCATAAATCTTTAAAGGAAGATTACGAAGTTACGGGAATTGAACTTGATACTCTTGCGGAAACTGCCCAAAAGCAAGCGGGGTGTTTAGGTTCTCGTATGACGGGCGCGGGGTTTGGCGGCTGCACGGTTAGCATTGTAAAAGACGAAGCTATAGATGATTTTATCAAAAATGTAGGTGATGCATATAAGTCTAAAATAGGTTATGCAGCAGATTTTTATGTTGTCGAAATCGGCGATGGTGCGCGAAGAATTTGACGGCGCAACGGGTTGGCGGCCTGGAGCCAGATAAACGGCATGCGACGAATTTTGTTACACGAATGATTTAGGAGAAATAAAAGATGATTTATGATTCAGTAAAAAAACTTGTAGAATATGGACTTGAAACTGGCATTCTTCCCAATGAAGAAGAAATTTATGCAACAAACTTAATTCTTGATATGTTGCATTTGGACGATTATGCTCCAAGCGAAAATTGTGTTTCCGACTGTAATAAATCGGCGAAAACGGGTTCTGCTTCAATTAATCTTGAACAGACTTTAAAAGAAATTTTAGATTATGCTGTTGAACAAAAAATCATTGAAGATTCAATCGTTCATAGGGATTTGTTTGATACAAAAGTTATGAATTGCCTT
>CALCEK010000094.1 GCA_937900125.1 uncultured Treponema sp.
AAATTGACGAGCCGCTAACAACCGCAATTCTTGCCTCTGACCAAAGCATTTCTCCTACGCCACTGTCGCTAAATCCAATTTCGGCATATCCAGTTTCAATTAACGGCGAACAAGCAATGCTTCCTGCAATCGGGCAGGGAAATCAATATCGCATAAACTCAAGTTCTTCTTTGGCAAGTTACGATATTTTTACGCAAATTCCTAGCGAAGAAATTTCTTCTGCGCACCAAAAAGCGTTTTCTTTTACGTTTACTTCTCCGCTTGCAAGTTTTAGTTTTGAAATAGGAAATGGAAATTGACCTTTGCGGGCTTTTATAAAGAATTACTTCGCAGGTATCCGTTAGCGCGAGGCGGAATTTGGGTATTTTTTGTTTTAATTGCCTTTTTTTGTTTTTTTTTGTGGGACAAAAATGTAAAGCGACTTCCTGTAATTGAATCTGTAAATCCGCCCGTTGGTTTACCAGGCGATGTTATTGTTATAAAAGGCAAAGATTTTGGGGAAACACGCGATTCTTCTTATGTGGAAATTGCAGGTTCACGAATTACATCAAGCGGATATATTTCTTGGTCGGACACAAAAATTTCTATTGTGCTTCCTTCTAATGTTCAAGATGGACTTGTTATTGTTGGGACTTCGCACGGACAATCGAATCCTTCTTTTTTTGCAAATTCGCTCGGAATTCCCCAAAAAGTTCGGAATAATCCCGAAACAACTTTGCCCACAATTTCTTCAATTTCGCCAACAAACGCAAGAGTCGGGCAAACAATTAGCATTTTTGGTTCAAACTTTGGAAACGCACGTGGAACTTCTGCGGTTTACTTTACAATGAACAAAAAAAATGCTGACGGCAATTTTGAGCAAGAACCAGCGCACGAGGCCGATTTTGATTACGAAGTTTGGAGCGATACAGAAATTCAAGTTCGCGTTCCAGATGGAGCAAAAGACGGCGACATTTTTGTTTTTACAAGCAAGGGAAAAAGTAAGCCCGTTCATTTGCAGATGACATTTCCTGCTGGGAAAAAAACATTTGGGCAAACAAAAACATACATTGTTGAACTCGCCGCAGACATTCAAAGCCGAACTTTACAAGATGATTCTGAGGTTTCGCTGTATGTTCCGCGCCCCGCACTTAGTGCCTCGCAAAGCAAAGTTGAGTTGCAGTCGGTTTTTCCCGAACCTGTAATTGCCGATGATGCGCGTTTTATTTTGCATAGGGCTTCGTTAGAAAACAGTGTGGATTCAAAATCGCGTTTTAGCCAAAAATATCTTATTCAAGTGAATTCCATTTTAAGTGAAATTCAAGGAAAAAATGTCCGCGCTTATTCTGATAAAACTAGACTCTTGTATAGTGTTTATACTTCCCCAGATTCTATTGTTTTGTCCGACAATGAAATTGTTACTTCACTTGCGGGGCAAATTGTCGGAAAAGAGAAAAATCCTTATAATCAGGCAAAATTATTGTACAACTATATAATTGACAACTATACACTTAAACAGGATGTGCGCATAGGGAATCCTTCAATTTTAGATTTGCCCGCAACGCTTTTTGGCGATGCCTATGATTTTGCGCTTTTTTACGCCTCACTTTGCCGCGCAATCGGAATCCCCGCGCTCCCGATAAGTGGAGTAATTGCGCAAACAGGTTCTTCTTGCCAAACGCATTGGTGGACAGAAATTTATTTTGAAAATTACGGCTGGTTTCCAGTGGACATTGCGTTGGCAAGCGGTTTGGATTGCGGTGTGAATCTTTTGCCTTCGGAAGAAACTGATGTTCGGGATTTTTATTTTGGGAATCTTGACGATAAGCACATTACGATTAGTCGCGGTTGGCGAGAAATTAAACCTTCCCTTGCTGAAAATAAAACGGTTTACATTCCGCGCTCGTATTCTTTACAATCAATTTGGGAGGAAGCGGATTCTTCTGCGGTGCATTACACATCATTGTGGAATAATCCCGTAATTCTTGGAGTGTATTAAAGATTTTTTAAGTTTTCTTTAATGATTTGTAAACAATGCCGACTTAAACGAAAGCATAAAATAAACTTAAATCAAAGGAGTGATTATGAAAACAAAAGTTTTGAGTGTTGGCGGTTCAATTATCGCGCCAAACGAGCCAGATGTAGCGTTTTTGTCTGACTTTTGCAAAATGGTTACTGATTATCTTGTTAGCAATTCAGAAACACGGCTTATTTTGGTAGCGGGTGGCGGCGGACCTGCCCGTGCATATCAAAACGCTTACAAAAATGTTGCCTTAACATTTACCGAAAATCAAAAAAATGCGGCTTCTTATGCAGATGAAGCAGCGGTAAATTACGCTTGTGATTGGATTGGAATTATGGCAACGCGACTAAATGCCCAGCTTTTAAAGACGATTTTTGGCTCACTTTGCCAACAAGAAGTTGTTACCGACCCCACAAAAGTCAGCGATTTTACAGGAAGAATTTTGATTGCGGCAGGCTGGAAGCCAGGATTTTCTACCGATAACGATGCTGTGCTTTTGGCGGAGCGTTTTAAAGCTGATACAGTTGTGAATCTTTCAAATATTGAAAAGGTGTACACCGATGACCCTCGCAAAAACCCAAATGCTAAACCGCTTGACACAATTTCTTGGGCGGATTTTCGCAAAATGGTAGGCGATGAATGGGTTCCAGGAAAAAATTGCCCATTTGACCCAATTGCAAGCCGCAAAGCTCAAGAATTGCAGTTGACTGTTATTTGTGCGGGCGGAAAAAACATTCCGAATGTTCGCGCAATTCTTGACGGTGGCGAATATATCGGAACAACAATCAAGGACATTTCTTGAGTTTTCCCGCAAAATTCAAAAGGAGAAAATAAAATGCGTACAACAAAAGTTACAATCGGCTTTTTTTGTTTTATGATGATTTTTGTGTTGGCGGGTTGTTTATCAAATTCAGCGCAAAACAAGAGAATTTCGCGCAATTTGTATGCAAAAGGCATAAAAAATCAAAATGAACTGTACGCATTTTTTTTGGCTCACAATCCAGAGGCAGACAAAAAAATGGTTCGTGAAATTGCAGCCCTATATGTTAGCGAAGCCAAAATGGAAGGAATCAACAGCGATTGCGCTTTTGTGCAAATGTGTCTTGAAACTGGATTTTTGTGCTTTGGCGGACTTGTTACCCCAGATATGCACAATTATTGCGGACTTGGCGCAATAAATGCAGAACAGCCAGGCGAGCGTTTTGAAACAATGCAACTCGGCGTTAGAGCGCATATTCAGCATTTACACGCTTACGCCACCCCAGAATCTGTAAAACTTAACAATGAATGTATTGATAATCGTTACAAATACGTTCTTCCGCGCGGCAAAGCCCCAAATATTACAGATTTAACAGGAACTTGGGCTTCAGATTCGCAATATGACCAAAAATTAGAACGCTTACTTATGGAATTAGAAAATCTGTAAGGATTTCCATCGAAGCAAACAGGGGAACGCCCCAGTAACGATTTTTTGCGCACAGCTTCCCCTCTCGTCATGTTGAGTAAAGCGAAACATCCGCAAATCCTTTGCGTGAAGGCAAAAACTTTGACCGCTAAAACATCTTTTTTGGGTGCGATTTGACCTAATGCGGGGTTTGCGTTATAGTTGTAGGCGATATTTACTTTTAGTTTTATGGGAGTTTTTTTATGGAAAATGATTCAATTATTGCGGATTACAAAAATTTTCTTCAGAATGGAAAAACTGAGCGAGAATGTGTAATTCAGATAAAAAAAAGTGCGGAAGAAAATGGTTATAGGGATATTGAACAATTTTCTTCGCTAAAAGCTGGCGATAAAGTTTACATTTCAAAATTCGGAAAAGCAATCGCGCTTTTTTCAATTGGTTCGGAGCCGATTGAAAAGGGAATAAATATTTTGGGAGCGCACATTGATTCTCCGCGTTTGGACGTAAAACAAAATCCCTTGTACGAAAAAGAATTTCTTGTTTATTTGAACACCCATTACTACGGCGGAATCAAAAAGTATCAGTGGGTAACACTTCCGCTTGCCTTGCATGGCGTTGTTTGCAAAAAAGATGGAACTGTTGTAAACGTAAAAATCGGCGAGGACGAAGCTGACCCAGTTTTTGTAATTTCTGACATTTTGCCGCACCTTGCACAACGTCAATTAAAAGAAAATGCAGCCGATTTTATTCCAGGGGAAAATTTGGACCTTATTTTGGGGAGCGAAACTCCAAGTTCAAAATTGAAAAAATCAGCAGAGGAAGAATCAGAATCAAAAAAAGAAAAAAATAAAGCAAAAAAACAGATTCTCGCGATTTTAAAGGAAAAGTACGGAATTGAAGAAGCGGATTTTGGTTCTGCCGAGCTTGAAGTTGTTCCCGCAGGAAAACCACGCGATTTGGGGCTAGACCGCTCGCTCATTTTGGGTTATGGTCAGGACGACAGGGCTTGCGCCTACACCTCGTTGCGTGCGCTTTTGGAAACTTCCGCTGGAAAACGCACCCAATGTGTTTTGTGTGTGGACAAAGAGGAAATCGGTTCGGTTGGGGCAACGGGAATGGAAAGTCATTTTTTTGAAAATGCGGTTGCGGAAATTGTTGCGCGGCTTGCCCCGTATTCTGAGTTGACAGTGCGGCGGGCGTTAAACAATAGTTATATGCTTTCTAGCGATGTAAATGCGGCTTTTGACCCAATGAATAGCGACCTTTTTGACCGTGAAAATGCTTCTTTTTTAAATGGCGGAATTGTGTTTAACAAATATACAGGAAGTCGCGGAAAATACAATGCTTCGGACGCTTCGCCAGAGTTTATTGCAAAATTACGCGCTGTCCTTGATTCAAATGATGTTATGTATCAGATGGCAGAACTCGGCAAAGTTGACCAAGGCGGTGGCGGAACAATTGCATATCTTGCGGCAAAATACGGAATGTACGTGCTAGACGCAGGAGTTTCCGTTTTAAGTATGCACGCTCCGTGGGAAATTACCGCCGGCAAAGATATTGCCGAAGCCGTAAAAGCCTACAAAGCATTTCTTACGATAGAGTAACAAGCAAAATCTTGAGCGGGGGAACGCCAACAGATTATTCTGAGCGGATGTGGCATTGCTGAAAAGTCATTTCTGAACGGACGTGAAGAATCTATTGCTTTTTGAAAGCACATAGATTCTTCGGGATTGCACCCATTGTATCCCTCAGAATGACACGCAAATTTGCGGGCACTGCCCCCATCGCCAACAGTCTGCGAACACACAAAAATTATTATGGCAAAAAAAAAGCCCCAAACAGGAGCTTTTGAAACCCAAAAAATTTGAGCTTACCACGAGTTTTGAGTCTGTTTTAATAAGACTACAACCTCGTTTTTACCGTAAAAACGAACTATTCGGTTAAGATTTTAATAACTTCCGCTTTGTCTTGAGTGTTCAAGATTTGAGCGCGTTTGTCAGCAGACTTAAATAACAAGCTCACTTCTGCAAGGAACTGCAAATGAGGACCTGTTTTGTTTACTGGAGAAAGCGTCATAATAAAGATTCGGCAAGGTTCTTGGTCAAGGCTATCAAAATCGACAGCATTATCGGAAATACCGATGCACGCTACTAGGTCAGAAACAGTATCAGTCTTTCCGTGTGGAATAGCGATGCCGTGCTTCATACCTGTAGACATTTTTCGTTCGCGGTCAAGGACACATTCCTTAGCAGCGACCTTATCGGTTACTTTGCCTGCCTTTACCAACACATCAAGTAGTTCGTCGATAATTTCTTCTTTTGTTGACCCTTTTAAATGAAGATTTACGGTATCGGGTGTTAATACAGTTCTTAAGTCCATAAAGACAGTTTATGATTAGTTTCTTAATTTGTCAAGGTAAAAAAATCAACGGAAATCAATTTTTTATCCGTGTAAATAGGGGGATATGGTATTTTATAAACGCCCCCACGTTGTGTTTAGAAGGAAAAATCAATAGACGTGTTCGGAAATTTCAGTTTCACAGAACAGGTCTATTGATTTTTTTGCGAAACAAATAGGTCTATTGAATAAATTTCTTTAAAAATTTAGAATATGGTGGATATGAATGGGGATTTAATTGAACAATTTGTTGACCCTACTGCACTAGAGGCAATGAGGTCGCTTTTAGAAAGTCAAGATACCGCTAAAATCACTAAAGACGCGGTTACACTTTCGGCTATTTTTAATGCGGGAGATGTGTTTGCCAATATTGCAAATTCTTCAGCGGAGGCGGAAGAAAAACTTCTAAACAGTTTTTACAATAATCTTCTTTTGCTGATTCAAAAAACCTGGATTGAAAAAACCGATGAAGAGCTAAAAGCGCAAGTTTTGTATCATCTGGAAAATTTTTCTGAGTTTGTAAAAAATCATTCTTATGCAGAAGCCTACACTGTTTTTTTGGGAATCGTAAACGATGTTGTCTACCTTATGTTCGGAGCTCAGGCAAAAAGCAAAGATTTTGACGAATACGCCTTAAGAATCGACCCTGAATTTGGGATTTTTTGGTGGTACATTCATTCTTTACCAGAACAAAATGATTGGTCTTTGGACAAAAAACGCATTGTTATCCTTTTGGGAATGTTTTTTTTGGCGAATTATTAGATTTGTTCAAAAAAGCGCATTTTTATTAAGGATAATTTAAGGATTTTCTATGGATATTGATTCTATTTGCGAACAGTTAAGAGCGGGGGCAAAAACGCTCGCCCTTCATTCTGCACTAAAAAAAAATCACGCACTCCGTTGTGTTTCTGAATCCATTTTTGCAAACAAAACGCGCATTTTACAAGCGAATGCCCGCGATGTTACCAAAGCTCGTGAACGCGGAATGACGGAAGCCTTAGTTGAGCGACTTTCTCTTGACGAAAAAAAATTCAATTCAATCCTTGAAGGAATTTCTGTTATAGAAAAACAATCCGACCCAATCGGTTCAGAAGTTTGCGGTTGGACGCTTCCAAATGGAATCCACATTGCGCAAACAAGAGTTCCGTTGGGAGTTGCGGCGATTATTTACGAAAGCCGACCAAATGTTACCGTTGACGCATTCGCGCTTGCCTATAAAAGCGGAAACGCCATTTTGCTACGTGGCTCTTCTTCTGCACTTGAGTCTAACACCGCACTTTTTGAGGCAATTCAAGAAGGTCTTTGCAAAGCGGGCGATGACGGCGTTCAAAATGCGGTGTACCTTTGCAAAAGCACCGACCATTCTGATGTAGAGCAAATTTTAAATGCTGTAGGAAAAATTGACGTTGCTTTGCCACGCGGGGGTGCTTCGCTAATAAAAATGGTTGTAGAAAAAGCAAAAATCCCCGTTATACAAACAGGAAGTGGCGTGTGTCATTTGTACGTTGATTCTGATGCGGACGTTAAAATGGCTTGCGATATTGCACAAAATGCAAAAATGCAACGTCCTGGGGCTTGCAATGCCATAGAAACAATTCTTGTACACAAAGACATTGCTTCTTCTTTTATCCCAGAGCTTTCGTGCGCATTTAAAGGCGGTGTAGATATTTTGGCAGACGAAAACACTTTTAATCTTCTGCAAAAAACGGAATATCCTAAGCAAAAAATAGCCCATTCAACTCCAGAAGATTATGGATTTGAATTTCTTGATTTAAAAATCGCCTTAAAAACGGTTGATTCTTTTGAGGAAGCGGTTGAATTTATCAACGCTCACAACACAAAACACAGCGACTGTATAGTAACAAATAATCGCGCCCGCGCACGGCAATTTCAAAGCCAAATTGATGCCGCGTGTGTTTACGTGAATGCCAGCACCCGTTTTACCGATGGCGGCGAATTTGGTTTTGGAGCGGAATTGGGAATCAGCACACAAAAACTTCATGCTAGAGGTCCAATGGGAATTTCTGCCCTAACAACCACAAAATTTGTAATCGATGGGGACGGGCAAATCCGATGACAATTCAAGACGTTCTTAACAATTCGCGGAAAATTGTAATAAAAGTTGGGAGCAACACGCTTGCAAAAAGCGATGGCACAATCAACGTTGATTTTATGCTGAATTTTGCCGAACAATGCGCTTCTTTGATTTTACGCGGAAAGCAAATTATTCTTGTTTCCTCTGGAGCGCAAATTAGCGGACTTTCTACAATCAGCGGTTGGGCGCACAAACGCGATGTTCATTATAGGCAGGCTTTAAGCGCGATAGGTCAAGTTGAGTTGATGGACAAATGGCGCTTTGCTTTTGCAAAACAAAATCTCCACGTGGCGCAACTGCTTTTGACAAAAGAGGATTTTGAAGACGACCACCGCACACTCAACATTAGAAACACAATGTTTACGCTTGTTGATGAAAATGTGATTCCGATTATAAATGAAAACGATTCGGTTGCCTTTGATGAAATCAGAATTGGGGATAATGACAATCTTTCTGCCTTGACTGCGATTTTGTGGAGTGCTGACGTTTTAATTTTGTTCAGTGACATTGACGGCGTTTACACGGACAATCCAAAAACTTCTCCTGAGGCAAAATTGCTTACGGAGGTAAAAGACATTTCTCTTTTGCGAAGTCAAATTCACGTTGGGGAAACAAATAATTTTGGAACGGGCGGAATTGAAACAAAAATTCAGGCGGCAGAAAAAACAACGGCTTTTGGGATTCCGCTTGTGTTAACGAACGGAGCATTTTCCCTTTTGGATTTAGCGGAAGGCAAAAAAGAAGGAACTTTATTTGTTGCCGATGAACTTTCCCTTTTTAAAGAAATCACGGGGAAACGCTAAAATGCAATATCTCACGGGGACAATGCAGGTAGTTGCCAAAAGTCACAAAAAATATTACATTTACAACAAGAAGTCACTGGGGACAGCACAAGCCGTGTTGTTCCCATTTTTTTAGCCTGCGCATGATGGCGGGCAAGTTGCGGAGATGTGCCTTGAGCTGACCATTGAGCACATGACGGGCAAACTGGTAAACGAAAAATAAAAAGGAAGCATAGAAGATGAGCGAAGCAAAGCAAAACAAAAGCAGCTGCTTGGGAGCATAGTATGGCAATTTGGTACGAAGTTGAGAACACGCCTGACGGCATAAAAAATTTTCTTGACTGCAACTGGAGTTTTCATGATTTTCGCATAGAAAAGATTTTGTATATCACAAAAAATGATATGATGGAACTGTTTCTAAAGTATGATACGGCTAAAGAGGGGGTGCTGCTTCGGTTTTTCGGTATGCTAGGGTTCCATGTCGGGTATATGGATTACGAAGTGGACTATCTTTCGGGCAGTACCATCGTCCAGCAAGATGACGGTTCATTGGTGTGGATTAATACTGACGACTGGGGGGACAAAACGAAAGAGAAACTTGAGGAATTGAAACCGCATTGCACATGGATTGCATCCGAGCGGATTATGTGGGCGGTAACGGATTCCGAAGGGATTCCTGTTGAGCTGCCTGTAGACAGAGTGAATCAAACTTGGCATGTATGGGGAAAACTCGAAAAGAAACATTTTTGTTTGAAAGAGTTTACGGAAAATTGGAATGCACTGGTGAGAAGAAAATGAACGTCAACATAGCAATTCTTTGCTATAACAAATGCCTTAGTATGGAGAAAAACGATGATTGCATTTGAAAACAAAAGTGCAGCAGCGGTTGAGATTGCAAACGGGAAGAATCCAAAATCATTGTACAAACACCAAGAAGAAGCAATGAAAGCCCTGAGCGAAATCAACAAAAAGACTGATTTCAGCGCAATCATCGTGCTTCCAACAGGCGCAGGAAAAACGCTTACTTCTGTTTATTGGCTCTTGAAAAATGCCGTCAACAAGCACAAAAAAGTGCTGTGGCTGGCGCATCGTCATTTGCTTTTGGAACAGGCGGCAGAAGCGTTTGTTTTGAACAGCTATTCAGACCTATTGTCAGAACGCATCAACTACACCTATCGCATTATTTCGGGAATCCACGACAAGCCCGTTCACATTCAGATTGATGACGACGTGCTTATTTGTGGAAAAGACAGCATTATCAAGAATCTTTCTGCGCTTGAAAAATGGATAAACAAAGAAGAGATTTATGTCGTTGTTGACGAAGCTCATCACGCCGTTTCCCGCACCTATCGAAAAATCATCGATTTCGTGAAAAAGTCGGCTTCGCACGTCAAAATGATTGGGCTGACCGCGACACCGTATCGCACCGACGACGCAGAAAAAAGTATGCTCGGCTCGATTTTCACCGACGACATCATTTTCAGCATTGGACTTGATACGCTCATAAAGCGAGGAATTCTCTCTTTTCCAAAATACGAAACGCGCGAAACCAAGTTTTCAGCAGGCGAGCACGTCAGCACGAGTGTTGCAAAGAAAATATCGTTTTCGGACAACTTGCCAGAAGATTTGGCGAACGAAATCGCAGAAAATAAAGAGCGAAATCATTATATCGTAAAAACATATTTGGACAAAAAAGACGAATATCAGCAGACGATTGTGTTTGCAGTGAACGTCAATCACGCAATCGAGCTTAATGCGGTGTTTGAGAAATACGGCGTGAAATCGGGGTACATCGTTTCTGATATTCGCGACGCTGTGACGAAAGTCAAGATAACAAAAGAAGACAACGAGCGGACAATTCAAGCGTACAAGGACAAAAAACTCGACGTTTTGATAAACGTGAACATTCTCACCGAAGGCACGGATTTGCCGCAGACGAAGACTGTTTTCTTGACGCGCCCGACTGTATCGAAAGTGCTGATGACGCAGATGGTCGGTCGTGCGTTGCGCGGTGAGGCGGCGGGCGGCACGAAAGAAGCGTACATCGTCAGCTTTGTGGACAACTGGGAAGACAAGATTTCATTTGAATCGCCCGAAACGATTATGCTGGAAGGCGAAATTCCTGAAGACAAGGAATACGAATATCAAAAGAAAAATCTCCGATACATTGCCATTTCGCTTTTGGAAGAGTTCGCGCGCATTATGGACGAAACGGTGGATACGAGCGAATTGGAAAATCTGCCGTTTGAAGAGCGAATCCCGCTCGGTATGTATCTCACGTCGTACATCGAAACGGATACCGAAAATGAAAGCAGCCTTGAGAAAAATCACGCCATTTTGGTGTACAACAACAGCAAAGCAGCGTGGGAATCTCTCATAAAAGCAGTTCCGAACATTCTTGAGTCGCACAACATTTTAAGCGAAACCATCGGCGACGATGTTCTTGAAAAGTTGATTTCGGAGTGCAGGGAAACATATTTTGCCGACATCGTTTTGCCTCCGTGCAAAGAAATCGATATTGAATCGTTGCTGAAACATTTTGCATACAGCGGAACTGCGCCGACATTCAAGCCAATTTCTGAAATCGACAGGCAGAAAGTCAATCTTGCGTCTGTCGCGCAGGAGATTTATGACGAGGATTGGGGCGAGCGTAAACGAAAAGAGTATCTTGAAAAACTGTGGAATGAAGACGGTTCTCTTTTCAAATTGTATTACACTGAATATAGTTATTTCTGGAATCAAGTGCATAATGAATTGAAGAAATATTCATATCCGCCTGATAAATCGACACTTCCCGAGCGTCAATTTGAAAAGCGAAATCTGGAAGATTTTCCGCTGTACACGCTTCGGCAATATTGTCCCGACGTGGGTAACAAGTTGCGCAACGATGTTTTTGAAGCGGCGAAAGTTGGCGACAAATACAAATGCAAGCTGTGCAAAATGACATCGCCGAACCGTGCGGATTTTCAGATTGACCATATTGTGCCGATGTCAAAAGGCGGCAAAACGGTCGCAGAAAATCTCCAGCTGCTTTGCAGAAAATGCAACGGTACAAAATCGGACAGTGTTTCTACGGATTTGAGCACGGAGGCGTTGCCGAATGTTGTGCTTGATGCAAAGAAAACACGAATGACGGTATCTCTCGGCGAAAATTCCAGAAATTACGCGATAAAGGAAGATGAAAAAGTTGACGGCTTCAAAACATTTACATTTGAGGGCATTCAATATAGATGTACGCTCAAAGGAAAGGGTAAAATTGAAAAACTATAGCGGAACAAACCTGGTAATTCTAGATAAAACATTGAAACAACTAATTCTGGAGGAAGCAATATGACAGATATAACCCAGCCCAAGATTTATCACATTGACGCGGGCTACAAGATGGTGGACACCTGCGCGGGCGAGTTCAACGCGGAAACGCCGTATTTTTATTCGGCATATGCACATTGCGAAACATTGAGCAATGTGGAGAACGAGGCGGAAGCATTTTTGAGGGAACGGAGCCGAAGCATAGAAACAGAGCGACTCATCTTGCGCCCCTACACTGCGGAAGATGCAGCCAATGACT
>CALCEK010000095.1 GCA_937900125.1 uncultured Treponema sp.
GTCAGGGGTATCTTCATACGGAAAAGCCGCTTCAAATGCCGCCTGCCACTCCGAATCTTTTTCAAAAGGAAAGCCACGCGATGCCTTGCGCTTAGAATACAAATCGATAAGTTTTTGGGCAATTTCTTCCACTTTTTTTTGCGCACGTGCTTTTCGGGAATTCCAACTTTTGCTCCCAATCAAGTCCAACGCTGGTGGATTTGCCTCGTTTCCAATGTAACGTTGAACCATATTTACTTGTTCAATCGGGACAAAAACGAATTCTTGACCTGCATATTCAAGTTTGATGTAATCCCGCTCCGTTCCCATTGATTTTACCCGCTCGATTCCCTTAAAAAGCCCGATTCCGTAATTTACGTGTACAACATAATCGCCAGGATTTAACTCAACAAATGTATCGATTACACGGGATTTTGCTTTGCGGATTGATTTTGGAGCTGCACGGCGACGACCAAAAATTTCATTTTCTTGTATTACAAGAATTTTTTCAGCGGAAATTGAAAAACCTTCAGTGATTGCATTGGGAATTACAGTTAGCGGAAATTTTGCATCCGTATAAATAAATTCTTTTACAACTTCTTCAATTCTCAAAGATTGATTTTGGTTGTCGGCAAAAATAAAAATATGCCAATTCTCTTTTTGCAATGCAGAAATTTGTTCTTTAAAGTAATTTATGTTTCCAAAAAAACTTTGCGCTTCTTCACTATGAAGTTCGATAATTTCGGCTGAGTCGCTGTCTAGCGTTTCCAACGACCTAAAACGAATTGACGCAGAATGTACACTTATAATAGAAGAAAAATCAAAAAACATATCTTTTGGAGGCAAAACTGGAAGTGTTTTTCGCGCCAAACGATAAGCACCCTCAAATTCAACATTCAAAGATTTTTGTCCATTTTTTAATCTATCAAAATCAGCAAAAAAAACGCTAGAATTTGGTGAAATATAATCAAAAATCGAATATTTTTTGTCCCACAAAAGCCCGTAAAATAAATCCTCCCCTACACTTTCGCCGTTTGTTTTTAATTCATTTAAAATCCGATTTTGTTCCATGCGGGCATCTTCGCTAAAAGTCAAATGCACTTCTGAATTAAGATTTTTTAAAGAATCCGATTTTAAATCAGTGCCAAACTCAGAATCAAATTGCACTCCCGTTTTATCAAATTGCGTAAGTTTTTCATCAAGTGTTTTTACAAGTTCATCCGTCCAAACGACTTCTTTCATCGGATAAATTAGCAATTCTTTTGTACTTAATTTTGTACTTTGAGTTTCTACATCAAAAGTTTTTATGTTTTCGATTTTGTCAAAATCAAAAAGGATTCTGTGCGCATTTTCTTCGCCTGGCATAAAAACGTCTAAAACTTCGCCGCGGAGTGCAAATTCGCCCTTCATACTAACGCGCGGAACTCTAAGGTAGCCTCGCTCTGAAAGCAAAGCTGCCAATGTTTCACTATCAAAAGTCTGCCCTTTTTGAATGTTGACAGAAAGTTTTCTTATATAAGAAGGCGGAACTTGGGGCGACAAAAGACATCTTTGCGTTGCAATAAAAATTCGCGGAATATCTTTTTCGTGGGATTTCCAAACTAATTTTGAAAGGATTCCTGTACGCTCACCAAAAACAACCGCTCCCTTTGAAGAAGCGCGATATGGCAACGCTCCCCAATCGGGAAATTTGTAAATTCGCGCTTTTTCTCCAAAAACAGTTTGTAAATCAGTTTCGTATTCGTTTGCCTCTTTTGAAGTTGGAACAATTATAAGGCAATCTTCAGAATAATGTCGAATTATTCCCGCATACTGTTCTTTGTGAATGGAAAGAGCCTTTTTTCGCTCTAAAAATTGTTGTATAAAAAAAGAAGTTAAACTTCCTTTTACACCCATTATGTCAACAGAGCGATTTTCCTCGTTTATTTCTGTAGCTTTTATGACAGAATCGTGTAATTCATTCCAAGCAGATAAAAGTGAAATTGCAGATAATGATTTTTCCATATTTTGCCGATACTTATTATAAAATAAGTCTGAATTTTTCAGACGGGAGTTTTATAGTGAAACGCACACTGATTGCAATTATATCGTTTTTTTCAATTCTTGCCCAGAGTATTATAGCTCAGGAAATATCAGCAGTACGGCAAAATTTTGCAACTTTAGCTAATCCTAATAACACCGATGTTTCTATAGAATTCTATAATAGAACAATGTATTATCCTGGTTTGACTGAAGATAATCCTGTTTATGTTCATGTAACCGTAGCGAACAATGGCACATCAACTGTAAGTTTTAAAGTTGCCGATGACAGAACTTTTAGCATTGATTTTAAGGCATTTAACGTAAAAAATTCTCAGTTGAACCAAACACAAAACTTGATTCGAAAACGTACAACAAATCAAACTGTATATTTTAGAACTATTACACTTGAGCCAGGAGAATCGTATTCTTTTGTAGAAAATGTAAAAGATTTTCTTGAAATAAAGGAATCTTCTGTTTATTACGTTGAGTTGCTTTTTTATCCTGATTTGTACCGCAATCCTGAAAATTATCTTAACTCAAATCGTCTTACTTTGGAAGTTCGCCCTTCTCCAGCGGCTGCCGCATCTTCTACAATGTATGTTCAAGCAGAAAGCGCAGCTGTTTTGCAAAAAGAAGCAATTAGTCCCGATAAAGTTGTTGAGCAAACAATAATTGCTCGCCAAAAAAGCCTTTGGGATCAATACTTTTTGTATATGGACATTGAAGAAATGTTAAAACGCGACAGTGCAAGAAAAAGACGCTACAACCGAGTGAGCGCAGATGAACGCGATGAAATGCTAAAATCCTTTAGAGCGGATATGATGCAAAGTCGAATCGATTCTGACATTGTGGCAATTCCTTTTGAATTTGAAATTGAAACAACGACATATTCCCAAACAGAAGGAACTGTTAGCGTTATAGAAAAATTCCGCAATAGTACATACGTTGAGAAAAAACGCTACACTTACCAAGTACGCCAACGTGATGGAATTTGGCAAATTTACGATTACACAGTTGACAACTTAGGTACTGAATAATTTATGTCGGCAAAACCAAAATATTTTTGTGAAAATTGCGGTTCTGAAGTTGCAGCAAATGCGCGTGTATGTCCAAAATGTGGAAAATTTTTTGCATCGGTTCGATGCCCACGTTGCGGACATTTAGGAACTGTTCAAGATTTTAAAAAAGGTTGCCCTTCTTGCCATTATGCTATGACCAAAGAAGATATTTTTGGAAAAGAAGAAAGCCTTGAAGAAAAAACAAAACCTAAAAAGAAAAAAAAATCCGCCAAAAAAAATCAAAAATCTAAAGCTTCCATTTTGAACCTTGCCGATGAAGCTGCTCCTACTTGGATGTACGTGGCAAGCGTTATTTTGTTGATTTTAACACTCGCATTATTATTTTATCGTTGCCAATAAAAATGAAAATTTGCAATTTTTAGACTTTTTACACAGTGGTGGAATTGCTTGACTTAAAGCGCAAAAATAAATACACTAGTAAAAAGTATCTAAAACGATTCACGTCTAATGATTTTTTGATACATTTTATTTGCCCAGATGGTGGAATTGGTAGACACGCTAGGTTCAGGTCCTAGAACTCGCAAGGGTGTGCAAGTTCAAGTCTTGTTCTGGGCATCACATCATAAAAAATCTGCTTCTATTGAAAAAGTATATTTTTTTTCATCTGTAAAACTTGGAAATGTGATTTTTGTAGCCGAAAAACAAAACTGTTCCCCTTTTGCGCCATACAATTCGTCTCCTACAATCGGAAAACCTAGCCAAGCAAGATGAGCGCGAACTTGATGCCTAAAACCGTTTTCTAAACTTACCTTTACAAGATAAAAATCATTGTCAGCCTTTTCAAGCGATTGTATAGTTGTTTTGTATAGTCTTTTATTTGATTTTTTTAGAATCGTTTTTCCAGAATCAATGGTAACAGGACGAACTAGCCTAGCTCCTTTCCCATACGCACGAAAATAAGATTCAAGTGTGTAAGGAGGTTGTAGCATTTTTGCATTGTCAAACAAATCGCGTGGCAAGGGAGGAAATCCCTCCGAATCATTTATTGAAATTTTCTTAAAACATTTTGCATAATATTCTTTTTTAAACAAACCACTTTTTTGCGCATCTAATAATTTTTCATACCAAACCTGATTTGTCGCAAGCAACAAAAGCCCCTCGGTTGCGGTGTCAAGCCTATGTAAAAGTCCACATTCAATTTCTTTTCTTCCAGAAACGCGCAATATTTCGGGAAAAATCTGGGCAGTTTTAAAAAGAGCATTTTCAGTTTCAGACTGTTTTAATGGAGCTGAAGGAAGCCCCCGTGGTTTATAAATTACAACAAAAGGTTCTGCGGCACTTGGTGCGTGTAAAATTTTTACGTCTTTCATTTTATTCTACTTTTTAGGAATTATGTACTTTGCATACTTTGAATGTAATTTTTTCATAACAATTTTAAAACGATTCGGAAGCGGTGCGGAAAACTCAGAAAGTTCACTTTGAAATGGAAGCCGAATTTTTAACTTTGAAGCGTGAAGCATAAGCGTGGCATTTTTAAATTCTTTACATTCCGTTCCATAAATAGAATCTCCTAAAATTGGACAATGTATGTATTTCATGTGAACACGAATTTGGTGAGTACGCCCTGTTAGTATGCGAACCCTCATAAGTGAATAATTCCCATAACACGCTATACATACGTAGTGGGTTTCAGCAAATTTTCCTTCCGAAGAATCTTCAGTCGCTTTAAAACGCTTTCTGTCCTTGTTATCTCGCACAATGTGAGTGCGAATTTTATCGTGGTGTTTTGGCGGTCGCCCTATACAAATTGCTAGATATTCTTTTTGAATCGAAGAATGATTTTTAAACTGCCCCTGAAGCCATTCTTCCGCCTTTCGATTTTTTGCTGTTATAATCACACCAGATGTATCTTTGTCAAGCCTATGCACAATTCCAGGTCGAAGTTTTGTAAAATCCTCTTCTGATTCTGGCATTTTGTTTTGTAAAATAGTTTCGCGCCCCCAATGGAACAAAAGCGCATTTACAAGCGTTCCTTCCCAATTACCACAAGCGGGGTGCGTTACCATTCCTTGCTTTTTGTTTACAACGCAAACGGAATCATCTTCATACAAAATGTCAAGCGGAATATCTTGTGCTTTTATATCCTGAACAAAGGAATCTTCCCAAACAATTTC
>CALCEK010000096.1 GCA_937900125.1 uncultured Treponema sp.
TTTCCCTACACGACGCTCTTCCGATCTAAAATTAAAAACATAAGGTTTGAAAGGCAAAATGTTATCTGAGGAAAGACAAAGCAGAATCGTGTCTGTTGTAAACGAGCAAAAAAGTGTCACCATACAAGAATTGATGGAAATTCTCAACGCCTCAGAATCGACTATTCGGCGCGACCTTGCGGAACTTGGGGAACGCGGACTTTTGGAACGAGTTTATGGAGGCGCAATCGCAAAAAATGTCGTTTTCACCCGTCGCGATGAAAGTTTTAATACGCGACAAGAATTGAATCGCGAAGCAAAACTCAAAATCGCCTGTTACGCAGCCTCGCTAATTGAAAATGAAGATTTTGTTTACCTTGACGCAGGAACTACCACAGAACTGATGATTCCTTTTATAAAAGCGAACGCCGTTTTTGTTACAAATGGTTTTTCTCACGCACGCCGACTTTCGGAAGCGGGATTTTTAACATACATTTTGGGTGGCGAAGTTAAGTTTCCAACTGAGGCGGTTGTGGGCGAAGAAGCGATTCTTACGCTTTCAAAATATCACTTTACAAAAGGTTTTTGGGGAACAAACGGAATTAGCGTAACAAACGGATTTAGCACTCCCGACATAAAAGAGGCACTTGTAAAGCAAACATCGCTCAATCGAACTCGCACCCGTTATATTGTAAGCGATTCGAGCAAATTCTCCCAAATTTCTTGCATTACTTTTGCGGATTTTACGGATGCCACAATTATAACTGCGGATTTAGATGAAAAACACGCAAGTTATCGCAAATACACCACAGTAAAAGAGGTAAACTGATGATTTATACCCTAACAGTAAACCCATCGCTTGATTATATTGTTGACGTTGAAAATTTTCAAGCGGGAACAGTAAATCGCACAACTAACGAACAGTTGTTTGCGGGCGGAAAAGGAATCAATGTGTCGATTGTTTTGCACAATTTGGGACTTGAAAACAAGGCTTTGGGATTTACAGCAGGTTTTACAGGAAACGAACTTGAATCGCTTTTGAATAAAAAGGGAGTTCAAACTGATTTTATAAAAGTTCAAGAAGGATTTTCAAGAATCAATGTAAAACTCCGCTCACAAAAGGAATCCGAAATTAATGGGCAAGGTCCAAAACTCGGCAAACAAGAAGTTGAATCCCTTTACAAAAAACTTGACGAACTTTGTGCGGACGACATTTTGGTGTTGGCAGGAAGCATTCCGCAAACTTTGCCACAAACATTTTACAGCGACATAATGGCGCGACTTTCGCAAAAAAATGTTCAATTTGTTGTAGATGCAACTCGCGACCTTTTAAAAAAATCGCTTGCCTTTAAGCCGTTTATGGTAAAACCAAACAATCACGAACTTGGCGAAATTTTTGGAGTGGAACTTTCAAGCCGCAAAGAAGTTATTCCGTATGCAGAAAAATTTCGCGAAATGGGCGCAAAAAATGTGCTTGTTTCTATGGCAGGAAAAGGCGCGGTTCTTGCAAGCGAGGATGGAAACATTTACGAAGGCGATGCCCCAGAATGTACATTAGTTAATTCCGTTGGCGCAGGCGATTCTATGGTTGCGGGCTTTATTGCTGGTTGGAAACAAAGTGGTTCTTATAAAGAAGCCTTAAAAATGGGATTATGCACAGGAACCGCAAGTGCCGCAAGCGAAGAATTAGCAACAAAAGAAGATGTAGAAAAAATTCTAAAGTCTTACAAAGGGCTTTAGTAAAGGCACTCTCTAGAGATGCCCTAAATTTTTGGAAATCCAATTTCAGGAGGATATATGAAAATTAGAGATTTGCTTGACCCAAAAAGTATCAAGTTGAATGGTTCAGCAGCAAGCAAAGCGGATGCCATTGAGCAAATGGTTTCGCTTATGGCAAAAAGCGGAAAAATTTCCGATGTTGAAGTCTACCACAAAGGCGTTCTTGCTCGCGAGGAAGAAAGCACTACCGCTGTTGGAGAAGGTGTCGCAATTCCGCACTGCAAAAGCGATAGCGTAAAAGCACCTGGACTTGCCGCAATGACAATTCCCGCTGGCGTTGATTACGATGCCCCTGACGGCGAATTAGTAAAAGTCATCTTTTTAATTGCAGCTCCAAACACAAAAGAAAATGTCCACGTTGACGTTTTAAGCAAACTTTCCGTTTTGCTTTTGGACGAAAATTTTACCGCATCACTTTTACGGGCAAAATCAGTTGATGAATTTCTTGCAGCAATAGACAAAGCGGAAGCCGCAAAAGATGCAGCAGATGGAGTTGTTTCTACAAGTACAGGGCTTCCTCAAGTGCTTGCCGTAACAGCGTGTCCTACAGGAATTGCACACACATATATGGCAGAAGAAAATCTTAAAAAGGCCGCAGCAAAAGCTGGTGTGAGCATAAAGATTGAAACACGCGGTTCTTCGGGAACAAAAAATGAATTGACTTCTGAAGAAATTGCAAATGCAAAGGGAATCATCGTTGCGGCAGATGTAAACGTTCCAATGGCGCGTTTTAATGGACGAAAAGTGATTCAGTGCAAAGTTTCTGACGGAATCAACAAAAGTGCAGAACTTATCGAAAAAGCTTCAAAGGGCGATGCTCCCATTTTTGCCTCAAAAGATGAAGAATCAAGTTCAGATAAAAAGAGTTCAGGCGGTTCTGTTTACAAACATTTGATGACGGGCGTTTCTCATATGCTGCCATTTGTTGTTGGCGGTGGAATTTTAATCGCACTCGCATTCCTTATTGATACTCTTACGGGACAAGAGATGAACGGCAACTTTGGTACGCTTCACCCTGTTGCAAATTTCCTAAAAGGAAAAGTTGGTGGCGTGGCATTCGGCTTTATGCTTCCCGTTTTGGCTGGCTTTATCGCGTTCAGTATCGCTGACCGCCCAGGACTTGCAGTTGGCTTCTTAGGCGGAGCTATGGCGGCAAATGGAACTTCTGGATTTTTAGGCGCACTCGTTGCGGGCTTTTTTGCAGGTTACACGATTGAACTTTTAAAGAAATGTTTTGCAAAGTTACCAAAAAGCCTTGACGGTTTAAAGCCCGTTTTAATTTATCCGCTTTTGGGAATGTTAATTGTTGGTCTCGGAATGAACTTTATTGTTGAGCCGATTGTTGGCGCAATCAACAGAGCGTTAAACACAGGTTTAAATCATCTTGGAAATTTGGGAATTCTTTTGGGACTTCTTTTAGGCGGAATGATGGCTGTAGATATGGGCGGACCTGTAAACAAAGCAGCTTATGTGTTTGCCACAGGGATGCTCGCCGAAGGTCATTATGACATTATGGCAGCCGTTATGATTGGTGGTATGGTTCCCCCAATTGCCATTGCAGCCGCAACAATCATCTTCAAAAATAAATTCACACAAGAAGAACGCAAAGCAGGTCCTGTAAACTTTGTAATGGGCTTGGCTTTCATAACAGAAGGTGCAATTCCGTATGCAGCCGCAGACCCAGGAAGAGTCATTCCTTCTTGCGTAGTTGGAAGCGCAATCGCAGGCGCACTTTCTATGGCATTCAAATGTACACTTATGGCACCGCACGGAGGAGTTTTCGTATTTCCCGTAGTTGGACATCCGTTCTTGTACATAATTGCACTTTTAATCGGTTCTGCAGCAAGTTGTTTAATGCTCGGACTTTTAAAAAAGAAAGTTGAAGAATAGACCTGTTCGATAAACAAAATCGCGTAATTTAACCTTGCAAAAAAAATTTGCGTTTACGCGATTTTGGGTTTATAATCAACTAAACGAGAAAAAACTCGCAAAACATTAGGAGCAAAAGATGAAAAAATTTGATTATACCATCACAGACACGCTTGGCATTCACGCTCGTCCAGGTGGAGAACTTGTAAAAGTGGCAAAACCATTTACATCAAAAATTACACTTTCTTGTAACGGAAAAACGGCTGATGCAAAACGCCTTATTGCCGTTATGAGTTTGGGTGCAAAGCAGGGACATACAGTTTCTGTAAGCGTAGATGGCGCAGATGAAGCAGTTGCGGCCGCAAAATTGGAATCTTTCTTTAAAGAAAACCTTTAAAATCGCAAAAGAGCCAGACCTCTGGCTCTCTTTTAATTTTCCTGTGCAGAAAAAGCGTCTAATGTGCCGTCTTCGCTTTGGAGATAAAGCGTTGCAGGGTGCAAAGTGTAATTTAAATCGGCTCTTTCTTTTTTGATGGCGGGATTTTGTTCTAAAGCGTAAGAAAACGCGATGTTTTCTATGCCGTTTAGATTCACAAATTGCGGAAAAAGATGTATTTTTTGCCTGTCTACTTTAAAAGTTCCCAAAACAGAAAATTCTCCGCCTGTGCTTTTAAGTTTTAAAATTAAATCGTCATCTATTTGGATTTCTTCTTTTACAGGAATCACCTTTACAAAGCTTTCAGAAATTGTTTTTACAAACGTGCCGTCTGGCAAAAATTCGTACACAATTTTTTGCCTTGTGTCAAAGCGGGCAAAAACCGAGTTTTCATCTTCGGGATTAGAAAGCAAATCTGTGCGGACTGTTCGTTCATTTTGCCAAGTTCCCTGAATTGTTTGGGGCGGAAGTTTTGCGCAAGAAACAATTAAAAAACTAAGCAGAACAAAAATGCCTTTAAAAAAATGTTTCATCAGTCAACCATTAAAAAAATTTGGTACAGTCGTTCTTTAAATTGCCCAGCAGGAATTGTGGCAAGCGTTTTTCCCTCAGAATCAGAAATGCAAATAAAAAGCTCTTCATCGGTGGCGCAAAGATTTAGCAATTCCATCGCCTCTTCCTTTTGCAAAAAAGATTCAAAGCGGGTGCGGACTAATTTTCCCGCTGGTTCAGAATACAGTTCTGTTTTGGGGTCAAGCAAAAAATGTTTGTCCGAAATAACAAGACTTGTTTTTGTATTCAGCAAATCTTTCCGCAAAAATCCCTCAAGGCAAACAGTGTATTTTACCGAAGCCTGCACAACTTCATTTTCTTTGCAGGTCGCCGTAAAATCTATACTCAATTCCTTAAGATTTCCCTTTTTATAAGAAAAAGGTTCGGTGTAATACAAAACCGAAGAATCTTTTCCCGCAAAAGAGAGCACGGGTCGCCGCAAAGACGCGCAAGAGGCAAACAGCAAGCAAATGCCGCCCAAGCAGGCGGCAATTTTTTTACTCACCAGTAACAATAGTCTGATGTCCGACCCAGAAACCAAAATAATTGAACGTTTTTACGTCAACAGTAGAAATTTTTGTAATTCCACCATCGCGGGCTGCTTTTTCGATTCCATAATCCGCAGAAAAAGGAATCGGAATTAAACCAAACAAATAACCTGCACTAGCAGTTCCTACTTTTGAACCAAGTTCATTTGATGTTGCCGCAAGAGGTGCAACAGTTGAACAACCAACGAGCAAAGACGCTGCAAGCACAAGGGCTGCAATAAAACCTGTCTTTTTCATTTTTATCTCCTCTACGAGTGAATTTTTATAACATTGTACCCCCCCCCTGTATAATGTCAATAGGAAATTTAAATTTTTTTTAAATATTTTGGTTTGGAACGGCGGGTGTTTTTAGGTTTACACCGCATTTTAGCGTGTATTTTAAACTTTTATGGTAACAGAAAAAACTGTACCCAATAAATCCCACCGTTCTTAAATTTTCCCACTCGCAAAAAAAAGCATTTAATGGTAAACTCATTTTTATGAGAAAATCAATGACAATCGCTTATCGCGTTGGTGACAATCTGTACCTTAATTTAACAAATCGCTGTCCCTGTGCCTGTACCTTTTGCATTCGCAACAATGCCGATACAGTTTACGAAGAAAATGAACCGCTTTGGCTTGAACACGAACCTTCTTTTGAAGAAGTAAAAATGGCTCTGCAAAGTCAAAATATTGCTTCCTACAAAGAAATTGTTTTTTGCGGCTACGGGGAACCAACCGAAGCCCTTGATGTCCTTGTAAAAACGGCTGCTTTTATACGCGCAAATTACAAAATTCCTCTTAGACTAAATACAAATGGGTTAGGAAATCTTATCAACAACCGCGATATTACTGGGCAAATTGCAGAATCTGTGGATACAGTTTCTATAAGTTTAAATTCAAGTGACCCCATAATTTATGCAAACCGCGTTCGTCCCCGCTTTGGAGCAAAAGCTTTTCCTGCAATGCTTGATTTTGCAAAAGCAACGGCAAAGTTAGGCGTTCGGGTAATTATGACAACTGTTTCTACAACAATTACAAAAGAAGACGAAGCAAACTGTACCCAATTATGCAAAGAATTAGGTGTCACCTACAGAATTCGACATTACGAAAAACCTAAAAATAATTCAACTGTACCCATAAAATCACCGCTAACAACGCTTTGTTACCTAGAAAAAGATAACTGTTACCTTATGCTCCACAGAATCACAAAACAAAATGACGTAAATCATAACAAATGGATTGGTGTTGGGGGACACTTTGAGGGTACAGAAAGTCCCGAAGAATGTCTTTTTAGAGAAGTAAAAGAAGAAACTGGCTATCAAATTCAAAAGGCACAGTTTAGAGGAATTGTAACCTTTGTTTCGGATAGCGACGTAGAATATATGTGTCTTTATACAAGTTCCGATTTTACGGGTACAGAAATTCCGTGCGATGAAGGAGAACTCAAATGGGTACAAAAATCAGAAATTCCAAATTTAAACTTGTGGGAAGGGGACAGAATCTTTCTAAAATTACTTTCTGAATCTGTACCATTCTTTTCGTTAAAACTCGTTTACACAAGCGGAACTTTAAAAAGCGCAATCTTAGACGGAAAAGAATTAACGCTTTTTTAGCAAAGCCACAAACGGATTGTAGGTTTCTCCAGAATCATCGTTTTTGTGCAAAGAAAGATATTCAGATGCATTATCCTGTTCTTCGCTAGAAATAACTGGCGAAAGCGAAATGCGTTTTTCTTCCAAATCGATTTTTTCAACAACAACGGGAATAGAATCGCCAGCTTTGTAAACTTTTTTAAGATTTGTATTGCGCTCAACAGGCAACTTTGAAATATGAACTAAACCGTCAACACCAGAGGCAAGATTTACAAACAGACCAAAATCTGCTACGCGAGAAATTTTCCCTTCAAACTCAAAGCCAACAGGAAATTTGTCTTCTATATTATCCCACGGGTCAGCTTCCAAAACTTTTGTACTCAAAGAAACGCGCTCGTGTTCCCAATCAGCTTTTATGATTTTTGCAGTAATTTTTTCGCCAAGCTTTAAAACCTCGTTTATGTCATTCACACGCGCTCGGCTAATTTCACCGATCGGGAGCAAAGCCTGAAATCCGTCAATGTCAACAAAAGCCCCATAGGATTCAAGCGATTTTACCGTTCCCGTAACAACTTCCCCAACGACAAGTTTTTTCGAAAGCGTAGCGATTTTTTCATGCTCGGCTTTTTCAAGAATTGCGCGATTTGACAAAACAACATTTTTTCCGTCATTTTTGAATTCTTGTATGAGAAAAGTAAGATGCTGTCCAACATACTCGCTTGGTTCTTTGCGAGTTTTATAGCCCATCTGCGAATAAGGACAAAATGCACGAACAGAGCCAATCATCACCTCAAAACCGCCTTTTATTTCCTGTTTAACGTGTCCTTCAACGGGGATTTCATTTTTGTAGGCATTTTCAAGAACATCTTTTCCAGCGTCCTTGCCACTCAATTTTGTGGTAAAATGGAGTTCTTCATTTTGATTATTTAAAAAGTAAACCGTTATGGAATCCCCCTCTTTTACCGAAAGATTTCCATTTTCATCGGCAAGCTCCGCTTTGTTTAGGATTCCCTCACTCTTTAAGCCCAAATCTAAAAAAATAGTGTCATCTGTAATTGCAACGATTTTTGTTTCAATCTGCTGCCCAGGCTGGTACAAATTTTTCATCTTCACCTCGTTCCATATAATAGTGATTTTGCACGGTTTACACAAGGGAAAAAAAAGTATACTATCGCGCTATGAACGTAAATATTATTGAAATGCCCCTAGATTATGGGGGAAGGCGACACGGCTCTGATATGGGACCATCGGCCGTTCGGCTTGCAGGAATCCAAAAGCGTATAGAAGATTTAGGACTAACGGTAGTTAGTGAACCGCATAATTTTGAAATTGTGGCCCAAGAGTATGCAGAAATTGGCGATAACCCAAAGGCAAAATATCTAAAACCTATCGTTCGTTCGTGTACTGCGTTGGCAGATGCGGTAGAAACTGTTGTTGACAATGGTGATTTTCCGCTGGTTATCGGAGGCGACCATTCGATAGTTTTGGGAACACTTGCAGGATTGCATGCCTCCTACGCAAAAAGTTCTTTACGACTGGGCGTTTTATATGTTGACGCTCACGGAGATTTTAATACAACAGATACAAGTCCAACAGGCAACATTCATGGTGAATGCCTTGCGGCGAGTGCAGGATTGGGACTTCCCGAATTGGTAAACTTACACCACGAAGGACGCAAAGTTGACCCGCACAATATTTGCTACGTGGGGCTTCGCGACCTTGACGCAGGAGAAAAACTTTTGATGAAAGAAGCGGGTGTTACAGCGTTTACAATTAGCGACATTGACCGCTTAGGTTTTTCCGAAGTTGTAAAAAAGGTAAAATTATTTTTTAAAACTCACTGTGATGTTGTTCACATTAGTTTTGATATGGATTCGCTTGACCCTTCGATTGCGCCAGGTACGGGGGTTCCAGTTCCAGGTGGCTTAAATTACCGCGAAGGCTTACTTCTTATGGAAGAAATGAATTCTCTTAATATGGTAAACTCACTGGAAATTGTAGAAGTAAACCCAATTCTTGACGTTAGAAACCAAACTGCTCTAATGGCTGTTACACTTGCAGCAAGACTCTTAGGGGAAAAACTTTATTAAAAAGGGTACAGATTATGGGTACACAAAACTGTACCCATAAATGCAGGCAACGCCTAGTAACGCCCTGTCAGCATTCTCCACTATTTTTTGGCATCGCCACTATCTGTTTTCATAAGACGCTCAAGGGTAAAGGCTGCTTCCCGCGTTCTATCCGCAAGCCCCTTTAAAGCTTCAACTTCGTCAGTGAGTGTTTGTGAAACATCAGAAATTTCAAGGCTGGCAACATTCACCTTTTGAGACACATTCATCAGAAGCCCCATATTGTCCGCAACTTGCGTAGAAAAAGAACTCTGCTCCGAAAGTTCTTTTCGCATTTTTTTAGCCATTTCCATCATTGTTCCAGCTTCACGAGCAATCGAAATTCCCGCCTGCTGTTGAATTTGCACACTCTCAGAAGCACTTCCAACTTTTTCTGCACTAAGCGAAGAGCCTTCTTGTATTTGCATAAGCGTTTGACTTACCTTTTTAGAAAGCGATACACTTTCCGAAATTCCCTCGCTAACTTCCGTAATAATTTCGCCAATTTTTGCAGCCCAAGCCGAACTCTGACTTGCAAGGTCTTTAATTTCGTGCGCAATAACGCCAAAGCCCTTGCCAACTTCTCCTGCATGAGCCGCTTCGATGGACGCATTCATAGAAAGAAGATTCGTTTGTTGCGCAAAGCCATCAAGTGTTGAGGCAACCGTTAAAATCTCCTTGGAGGATTTTTGGATTGAAGTCATAACCGCCATCAATTTTTTCATATCGTCCGAACCAGTTTTTGTTACCGAACTTAACGATTTTGTAAATCCCGCTGCAATAGAAATTCCCTCGCTAACATTTTCAATTCCAGCCATAACTTCTTGCGTTCCTTCCGCAGTTGTCTGAATACTTTCAGTGGTTCTGTCAAATTCGGAATTCATATTTATCAAAAACGAACTTAGGCGATTCACAGTTTCCGAAGTTTCCGAGCTGATTTTTGTTTGTTCCCGAATTGCCTGATTTATATCTGAAACTTTTTCGCGCGAATTGTTTGCGGCAATGGCAACAGTCTTTACAGATTCAGAAAGCTCATCTGAAATTTGCGCAGTTTTTTCAACCATTTCCTTTGCGCTAGAAAAAATCTCTGACAATTTTTTATGCTGAGTTTCCGTTTCACGAGCTAACGTCCGTACTTGTTTTTGTGAACGAGAAGAACGCATAGAAAGCGTAATAAAAACCGCAAGGTCAACAGCAAAAAAAGCAAGTGCCTGCGTCCACATAAATGGACTTAGCCCCAAAATCGAATAGACAACATCGTGAATAGCCAAAATGGTTCCCACAGAAAAGCCAAAAAAAATGTTTAGCGCATAAGGTTCTCGCGCTTTTAAGCCCTTAATCGAAGCGACAAATCCATAAATAATCGCCAGCATAACAGGAAGAAGCATAAGATTAAAAACCAAATCTTCGGCGGGCTGATTTTTTGCAACCAAAATATGCGCAACAACTGCAATCAAATCAATGGCAACAGATGTGACTAACAAAGCTTTATAATGTTTACGATTAAAAAAGCGATTTATAAAAAGCGTAATAAATCCCATACTGATTGGAAGACAAGCATGAGCAAGTGCGTGTTGATAAGCATAAGAAAAAATTTGCCGTTCCGAGCCCAAGTCATAAAAATAAATCGAAATAAACAACAGACACCAAGAAAAATGCAAATACGTTAAATCTTTTGTATTCCCCAGAAAAATAGCAAAAGAATATATCATTATAAAAATACACAAAAATGCAAGGACTACAAAAAATCTTTGATTAAAAATATTGTGAAAAACATTCTGAAAATCAGCTTCAAGAGAATTGTCGAGCGAAAAATAAAGTTGCAACGCCATTGAAGTTGGACAATAAATTCGCAAAGCGAGAGTTACAGTTTGTTGGCGAATAAGCGAACGGGGAATCAAAAAATCGGAAGTTTCTTCTTTGCGGACATTTTCGCGTGGCGGGAACGAACCTCTTGTGCCAATAAGAACACCATTCGCATAAACGTCAACAGCAGCATTTATCTTTTTAAGCCCCAACCAAACAGAATCCGAAGAAAAAACATCAGGAACAGAAACCTCTTTTCTGAGCCAGGCGTAATGTCCTTTTCCAAGATCAAGCGAAGAATCCCGCAAAATTTCCCACGAAGAATCATCAAAATTAGTTGCTGCCCAAGCAGCATTATCCCCCAAAGAAACTTTCCAGCCTTCAAGATTAACGCTTAGCCGCCCGTCATCGCAGGATATCAGAAGAAACAAAACAATCGCTCCCAAAACGGCTCTTTTCATTTTCGAAAACATAACTTCTCCTAAACTCAAAAATCAAAGTCAGTATAACAAAAAAATTGAAAAAAAAATAGCGGTCAAATCTATACTAATCAGTTTTCGATTTTTTCCCATTTTTTTAAAATGATTCAGGCGGCACACGGGGAGGAAAACACCGCCCGCCGCCG
>CALCEK010000097.1 GCA_937900125.1 uncultured Treponema sp.
CCGCGAGGGACTTGAGGCTATCCTCGTAGTCGGTGCGATAATCGCGTACCTTGTAAAGTCCGGCAACAAGGACAAGCTCAAGGTCGTTTACATCGGCTGTGTTAATGTTTCCAACGGAGCCAAAAAATGGAATGTCTTTATGCCCGCGCGTAATTTCTTCCATAAAATGCGAAACTTTAAACGTGATTCCGCTTCCGAGCAAAAGCACACCCCTCGCGTCCGCAGTTTGACTAAGTTTTTTTCTAAAATCCGCAATAATTTCTTCAAGCGACTGTTTTTCGCCATCGTAGTCTAAAATCGTAACATCGCTTTCTTCAAAAAAACAAAAATTGAATTTTAAAAGTTTTTCTACATTTAAGCCGACAAACGGGTCTCCGTAAAGCGACATTCCCACAATTTTTGCGTGAGGAATCACTTGTAAAACCGCATTTGCCACTTTTTGCGCATCTTCTGCAGAAAACCGCGAAACATAAATCTGAACAAAAACAGATTTTGAGGAAGCATATTCGCTGTAAAATTTTATATCCGCAAGTTTTTGCAGGTCGGATTCACTTTTAACATCAAAACTGCGCTGAATCATATTTTTATTTTAGCACAGAATTTAAAAAATGTGGACATTTAATAGTAAAATTTGCTAAAATGAGAGGGCGGAGTTTATTGTGAATATTCTGGTTGCGGGTGCATTTGGGCATCTTGGAAATGATTTAGTGCGAATCGCCTTAAAAAACGGACATTCGGTGCTTGCAATGGGGCGAGAAATTCGGGAAATTGAGGGTGTTCCCTCTGAAAATTACACGGCAGTTCAAGCCGATATTGTGGATTCTCACGCGTTAAAAGGCATTTGTAATGGAATTGACGTTGTTATTGACGCAATCGGGCTAACTCATTATTCAAAAACCGAAAATTCAGATGATGTGGACTTTAACGGAAACAAAAATCTTTTGCAAGAAGCAAAAAGGTCTAATGTCAAAAAATTTGTCTATATTTCGATTTTAAATGCCGCGCCGAACAAAAAAGTGCCTTTAGTAAATTCCAAATTTTTGTTTGAAGAAGAGCTAAAAAAAAGTCACCTTGACTACCTTGTTGTGCGTCCTAGCGGATATTTTTACGACATTGCGAATGTTTTTGTTTCGATGATTCAAAAAGGAACAATTTCTCTTCTTGGGAAAAAAACAGTGCGAACAAATCCCATTTCAACTGAAGACCTCGCTGCGTTTATTTTAGAACACCTTGAAGAAAGTCGCAAAATTTTAAATGTTGGCGGAAAAGAAACATATTCTTACGAAGAAATTGCGCGGATTTTTTTGGTTTCTTCACATCAAACAGTATTGGTAAAACACACGCCGATTTTTGTTTACAATTCGCGCATTTTTTCAAACAAAATAAGCCATTCTGGAAAATCTGACATTTTTAAGTTTTCAAAGTGGACTTTAACGCACGATATGGTAAGCGACTCTTGCTACGGCGACAAAAGCTTTAAAGAATACATCGATTCGCTATACTGACCCCCGCACCACGCAAGAAAAATCGCTTGCGCTTTTGTCTTATGTCATTACGCCCTGCGGGATACTTTTGTAAACAGTTTTGATTCCGATAAAAAGTTGAACAACTCTTGCTGGTTTAGCACGAGGATTTCTTCCATTTTTAAATCGGGAGCGACTGCATGAACTATGTTTTGCCATTGCTCCTGCTCTTCTTTGTATGCTTTTATGGCTTTGAAAAACCGAAGCTTCTTTCCTGTGGAATCTGTATACCCGTAAAAAAACATGGGCACATTCTTGGTAAAAAAGCGTTTTACTGGCTTGGGAAGTTTTTGGACGAGATGCAACAGAACGATGAGTGCCGTACTGATTGCGGCAATGGTCTCCGCAATCAGTTTGATTGATTCAATCAAGTTCATCATACGTAAAGCCCTTCCATGTGCAACTTCCATCCTGCTCTATTTGAACCGACAAAGCAAAACAATGGTCTGTGGCATTTTCCTCAGCGAAATTAACCGAGTAAATCTCTCCTGGTGCATAATCATATTGCCCGAGAGCATACCACAGGAGAGCACTTTGCCGCTTTGAAAGCTTTCCGCTGAATGATTGAGGGTCCGAGCAGCCTTTTGCATAATATGTATACATCCAACGGTCGTTGTGGACTTCTTCGATGGTAAGGTTTTTAGTTGTGCCGCAATACTTTGCCCCTGCCCAGCCGTAGCCCCAATAGTATGTACAGTTTATTCCGCTATACTTACCGTAGGCGCTTGCAAAGAACACGGCAACGATAAGCAGTACCGCGCACACTGTAATTTTCTTTTTCATACACCCTCCCGTTTTTCCGCTTCTACCCTTTCGCCAATTTCTTTTGCAAGGCGGTTCGCCTCGGCATAAATCAAATCGCGCTGTTCAGGGCTTGCAGAATTGTGGTAATGCGTCAAAATGTCCTGCAATGTCTTGATCCATTGCGTTTCATCTTCGTTCTTCAGTCGCACCAGCAGTTCAATGATGTTCTTTGAAATTTCCACAGATTCTCCTTGACATTTCCTTTTTTGCCGCAAAACGAGCAACGCGATGTTTCGCGGCAAAAGGGGGTCTGTCAACCCCTTTTGCCTAGTGTACACTAGGCAAAATTTTTCGCGTAGCGAAAATCGGGGGCACGGGGAACTTTTCTGTGTTAGCTTTAACACATTGCTTGATAAAATCAGAATTTGGTGTTAAAATACTAACATTGCGCAGTTTTTCTGCGAACAAAAAGGGGAATCTTTAAAAATTGCAATTTTTAGGGATGCCAAAAAACTTTTTTCCGGAGAATTATGATGAATGAAAACACTGTTGACCCAAGTATTGAGGCTTTGGTGCAAGAAACCGAAGAGCATTTGCCGGAAAACCGTCCACTTGATACTGAAGCTTTAGATTTATTGCAAAATTCCGAAGTAAAACCGAACAAAACGCGCCCTTCAAGTTCAGAAGCGAATGCAGAAGGTGTTCCTAACGTTGACCTTTCTGTTTTGCACTTTAAGCCGATAGAAAAATTTTTTGACGATAAACCTAATCCTGTTTTTGATGACCCCGCCTATTACAAAACTTGCCTTTCTGGCGAAGGGGAAAGTTCTCAGCGTTTACACCAGATTCTCGCAAAATATTTGAATTGTCAAGATAAAAAAGACCGCGCCGTGTATAGACAGCAAATTATTTCGGCTTATTGGAATTTTTTGCGTTCACTCGCGCCAAAAATGTCAAGCCTAAAAACACCGCTTTGCAAAAGAATGGCAATGCGTTACGGCGTTGTTTTGCCTTCACTTTTTACTGCGGAGCAAAAGGATTTTTTTTCTCGCGCATTTGTAGAAAACAAGACGGGCGAACCTGTTTTGTATATGGACGAATGGATGCGCGAAATTGCTGCGGGGCGACTTACTCCTAGCGTTACCGATGAAATGCCTGCCAAAAAGTCGGGCGGTGCAAGTGCAGACCAGCAGCGGATTATGCAGCTAAAAAGCAAAAATAGCGGAAAAATGCAAAGTGCCGACAATCTTCTAACTTCGCGCGAAACTGAACGGCATAGCCTCGAAAATCAAGTAAAAGGTATGATTGACCAAATGTTTAATCATACAAAAGTTCCTGGATTTGAAAATCATTATGAGCCGTACACCGAATATCAGCGGAAAATGTTTTCAGAAATTACCCAACTGTTCCATTCTTTGCAAAAAGTTGACCGAGAAATGGCAAACTATTTAAGGGAATTGCAAGAAGCAAAAGAAATTGCCTATAGCCTTGATTCAAAAGCTGCTATGCTCCCAACGGAAGAAATAAATGCAAGTTCTGAAGAAATCCTTGCGGAAATGACAACCATTCGCCAAATGGCAAAAATGACTTGTGGCAGACAAGGAAATCAGTTTCCCATTTTTTCGCGTGAATTCTTTCATTGTATGGATAAAACTACGGGCTTTAGAGAAAATGTTTTGCGGGAACTTGCGTGGATTGAATCGATTGACCCGGGGTGCTTTCAACGCATACACCGCAATGTTCCAAACCGCATTGTGCCTTATGTGCTTTTAGTTCCAACTTATGGCGATATGGGATTTTGCTGGGAGCCATTTGACCGCTTTAACAGAATCACAAGTCGTGGACGCATTATAATTCCTATGTACCCGCGCGATTTGCGCACCGCTTGCCTTACCGCTGTAGCCGATTTGCGCTGGCAGGTGGCAAAAGAAAAAGCCTCTTTTGACTGGATGTCTGATGGACTTACTGGAATGTATTATCAGTATATAGATGGAAAAAAGCTAAAAGGCGATGTAAAATCTTTCTTTATAGATGATTACATTCTTTGGATGACAAAAGAATCAAATGGAACGCAAAAGTTAGATAAAGAAGTTCGTGCAATTTTCTGGCGATATATGCCTTTTGACCAGGAACGCAAAGAAGAGCTAAAAAAACGCAGTTTAGCCTACAAAGAACTTTATCAACGCGATATAAATCGCAGTATGAGCGATGGTTATTGATACCTCCCCAACTTTTTTTGCATCACAAAACTCGTCAAACAAACTCGCTTGCGGTTTTATTTTGTGTCATTCTGAACGCAGTGAAGAATCTGTAAACACTTTGCATTTTTTCTAAATACAACACGAACACGGATTCTTCGGGGGGCGCCCCCAGAATGACGGGGTGTTTTTCCGCAAAAATTATATCGTTCTTTTTTGTTATTTATCAATTTTTTTTGTTATAAAAAATCTTAAAAATTGCAAATTTTAGGGATAAATCTAAAAAATCAAATTTTCAAATCCTTGTATTACAATAATTTAAAAATCATAAATTTCTATAAAAACTCTGTAAAAGCAAAAATTTACATATACTTTTATTTATCAATTTTTTATTTGACAAATATACAAGGCGGGTTTACTATAAATTTATGGTGAAAGTTTCACCGCGAATGGAGGAATTTTTATGAAAAGAAGTTTTCGAACTCTAATGGCAGCACTCGGTGCTATAGCTATGTTCGCTGCGTGTTCAAAGAAAGAAACATCAAGTTCTTCATCTAGCACAAGCAGTGCGCAAAGTTCTAATTCTAACGCACCAGCTGCTGCAGAACAGGAAATTAAAGCAGACGCAATTTCTACGGTTGGACCTGCAGACGGAACTCATCTTGAATTGTGGACATTTGTTGAGTTGCACTCTCAGCACTACGCCGCAATGCTAGAACAGTGGAATCGCGAACATCCCGACAAGCAGATTCAAATCACATTCACTACATATCCGTATGGCGATATGCACAACAAATTGATTATGGCAAATCAGACTGGCACAGGTGCTCCAGACATTTGCGACATTGAAATTGGGCAGTTCCCGAATTTTATGCTCGGCAACGTTCAGTTTGTAGAAATGGACAAATATATTGAACCATACAAAAACAATGTTGTTCAAAGCCGCTTGGATATTTACGGAACAAAAGGCAAACATTATGGTATTCCGTTCCATGTTGGCGCAACGGTTATGTATTACAATGACGAGCTTCTTTCCAAATACGGAATCGACTATAGAACGATTAAAACTTGGGACGATTTTGAACAGGCAGGCTTAAAACTCAAAGAAGCGAGTGGCGGTTCTGTTCTCATGACAGGTGCAGACACAGGTGGAACAGACTGGTTGTGGCTTTCTATGGCTGAAAACAAACAGGATTGGACTGACGCAAGTGGTCACGCAGACATTCGCATTAGCGGTGTTTCTGATATGATTAAAATGCAGCAAAAGTGGATTTCTGAAGGAATTGCTTCTCCAACACCGGGTGGACAAATTGATACAGAAGCTGGTTTTGCAACAGTTGGCGACCAAAAAATTGCAGCCTTCCCAAAAGCACTTTGGTATATGAGCCGATTCTTAAACTATATGCCTGAACAGAGTGGAAAATGGGCGATTGCTCCTTGCCCAGTTTACAAAGAAGGTCAGCCACGTTCAGTGGGTATTGGCGGAACGGGAACAGTTGTTTCTTTGCAGTCAAAACATCAGGAACTTGCAGCTGAATTCCTTGTTTACGCAAAACTTTCACTTGATGGCGAAAAACGCATTTGGGAAGTTCTTGGATTTGACCCAGTAAACACAGATTTGTGGCAGGACAAGAGCATTACTCATGACCCAAGCAACAAATACGTTGCGTTCTTCCGCACAAATCCATTTGATGTTCTTAACGAAATTAAGAGCGAAATTGGTGGCATTAAATGTGTACCAATTAGTTCCACAATCAATGAACAAATTAACTTAAACGTTTTGAACGCTTGTTTGGAAGAAAATGCGGATGTTGATTCTGAACTTCAAACAGCTCAAGATGAAATCGACATTGAACAATAAAGCAAGTCAAGAAATTTAAAGTTTCTTTACTAGGTCAATCGTTTTACTAAGCCCAGAACAAACTATCTTCTGGGCTATTTTTTCCCAAAAACATCCCGCGCGGGGTGAAGAGGTCATAAATAGAATGAAAAAGAAAGGTTTTACTGATTTTCTGTATTCTTGGAAAGTTGCCCCGTATGTATTCGTTTTGCCCTTTATTTTAACATTTTTGGTGTTCTGGTTGTACCCGCTCATTAGCGCAATAATGATGAGTTTTCAGAACATCCTTCCGGGCGAAATTACTTGGGTTGGATTTGACAATTACTCAAAACTTTTAAAAGACAAAACTTTCCACTTGGCAATTAAAAACAGTTTCATTTACACGATTATTACTTGTGCGCTTTTGATTCCTTTTCCAATGCTTTTTGCAACAATTATGAACAGTGCTTTTATGAAGGCAAAAACTGTTTACAAAGCAATTTTGTACATTCCCGCCCTAACATCAGTTGTTGTCGCGGGTACAATTTTTGGCTTTATGTTCAGCGAACTTGATGGTTCTTCAATGAATCAACTTTTACACTTTTTTGGAAAACCTTCAATTAAATGGCTAAAAATGCGCGGAACTGGTTGGTTTGCAATGATTCTTTTGTGTTGCTGGCGATGGACGGGCGTAAATATGCTTTACTTCCTTTCTGGATTGCAGGGAATTGACACCGCACTTTATGAATCAGCGGATATTGATGGCGCATCCCGATGGCAAAAATTCACCAAAATTACATTGCCACTTTTAAAGCCGACTTCAATTTATGTTCTTACAATCAGTATTTATGCTGGTTTAGCAATGTTCCTTGAAAGTTACATGATGTGGGGCGGAAACTCTTCACCAAAAAATATCGGACTTACGATTGTCGGTTATTTGTACAGGCGCGGAATTGAACGCAATCAAATGGGATACGCAAGTGCTGTAGGACTTGTGCTTTTGCTCATTGCGCTTGTAATCAATGTTATCCAGTTGATTTTAAACGGAACATTCAAAAAGGAGAAGTAAAAATGGCAGAACTCAAAGTCAATGCACCAGAAAAAGAACCAAAATATCATAGCATGAGGGCGCAACATACTTTGCTAACAGTGCTTTCTATGATTTTGTTTACACTTTTGGCACTTTTAGTGTTGTACCCGCTTGTTGCCGCGTTCCTTGCTTCTTTTAGACCAGGACAAGAATTGCTCCGCTACGGACTCAATTTTAATCCAGACCCTCGCGGACTAACTTTAGACAATTACATTTACCTTTTTACGCAAAAAGCCGTAAAAGATGGCGAATGGGTAAAAATTCCGCATAGATATTTTTTGTGGTACAAAAATAGCCTTTTGCTTACGGTAATTTCCGTTTGTTGTACACTGTTCTTTTGCTATATGGTAGCGTATGGGCTTTCAATGTACGACTTTAAATTGCGGAATACATTGTTTTTTATTGTGATTGCAACGATGATGGTTCCTGGCGTAATTTTAATGCTCCCAATGTATCAAGAAATTATCACTTTAAAACTGATAAATACAACGGCGGGTGTAATTTTACCAGGAATTTGTGGGGCATCAACAATATTTTTCTTTAGACAATTTATGCAAGGGCTTCCGCGAGAGCTTTTGGACGCAGGTCGCATAGATGGCGCAAATGAGTATAGAATTTGTTTTACGATTATGCTTCCGCTTACAAAACCTGCTTTTGCGGCAATGGCAATTTTGAGCGCGATGGGAGCTTGGAACGATATGCTCTGGCCAATGTTAGTTTACCGCGATGCAAGCAAATTTACTCTTCCCATTGGGTTGAATACGCTTCTTACTCCTTATGGTAACAACTATGACCTTTTGATTGCAGGTTCTTGCTTTTCAATAGTGCCACTTTTAATTGTATTCTTTGCATTCCAACGCTACTTTATAAGCGGAATGACAGCTGGGGCTGTAAAAGGTTAATTTTAGCTTAAAAACTCCGAATGCCCGCCTAACAAATCGGCAAGTTTGCTCCTAAAACTTTTACACTGATTTGTTTAAGGCGGGTATTTTTTTTGTTAAAATGGATTTTTGCATAAGAGCCTGTCTATGAACTGACCCCACAAATGTGTGAAGAATCTATTTTTGGGAATCTCTAAAAATTGCATTTTTTAGAGGTTTCCATTACACTGTAAATTGGTCAACTTGATTTCCGATTTCTCCGATGGAGTTTTTCATCAAATTGGAAATGTCAGAAAGAGCCATACCTGTTTTGCTGATTTTGCCCGCGCTTTTGTTCATTTCTTCCATGCTAACTTTCATTGCATTGGTTTCTTCTTGCAACGTTCCAACTTCTTCCATAATTGCGCGACTTTCTTGCGTCATTTTTGCAGAAGCATTTTGAACTTGCGAAGTGCTTTCTCGTAAATGCGAAATGGCACTGATAATTTGCGCCGAGCCTTATTGCTGTTCTTGCATTGCGTTTTTTATTTGCTGAACAAGAAAATCCGTTTCTCTAATTTCTCCCGCAAGATGCGCGTATCCTTGAACACCGCGCTGTGTTGCAGAAACGACAGTGTTAATTGTATTTTGAATGCGCTTTAACTGCTCGCCGATTGTTTTTGACTGACTAGAAGAAGTTTCCGAAAGCTTGCGAATTTCGTCCGCAACCACCGCAAAACCTTTTCCCGCTTCGCCCGCGTGTGCTGCTTCAATGGCGGCATTCATCGCAAGAAGATTTGTTTGACTTGCAATACTTGCAATGGCAGTGTTAGCCTCGCTCAAAAGTTTAGATTGCGTTTCAATTTCGCTGATTTGCGTTTGCATTTCGCTTTGAGTTTTTGCTCCACTTTCTGCATCTTGCGCAAGAACTCCAAAGGAAGACGCCATTTTATCAACTGAATTATTTACTTCGTGAATATTTCCAATCATTTGTTCCACAGCATTTGAGGCATCTTTTGAAGTTTGCGTTTGTGCGCCCACAAGTGATTCAAGTTGGTGGATTCCAGAAAGAATTTGTTTTACAGTGTCGGTGGTTTGTTCAACACTTTTGTTTTGTGTTTCAAGTTTAGTTTCCATTTCTGAAATATTTGAAATAATCTCTTCGATTGCCATTGCGGTGTCATTCGTTCCAACACTAAGATTGTCGCCCGCACTAGAAAGTGAAGATTTTGACATTTTCATTGCGCCAACAAGTTCTTGCAATTTTTTAATGAATCGATTTTCTTCGTCTACAAGCTCGCCAAAAACTTTAAAGCCCGTGTGTCCGCTTACAAAAACTCGCTTTGTCAAATCGGCATTTCCGCTCGAAAGTTCAGAAACCGCATTTTTTAAAACAGTCAACTGCCCAATTATGTTTATAATTAAAATCGCCAGAATCAGCAAAATAAAAACAATCACAAGGCTTGCTGCAAAAGGAAGCACCGCGTTAGTTAAGCGGTCGTGCATGGTGTAAGGCGTAAAAAGTGCCATGTGCCAGCGAACAAGAGAAATTGGAGACAAAAGATATTCTCCGTCGGCGGTAGATTCAAATGTCAGCGTTTTCGGCTTGCTTTCTATGTTGCGCAAATGCGGCAAAACATCGTAAATATTTAGTTTATCTTTTAAAATGCTTACATCGAGCGAACCTGTAACTTCATCTTTTTCGTTAAAAAGATACATTATGGTATTTTTGTTAAGTCCGTTGTACATTGTATCTATAAAATTTTGCAAAGGAATCCCTGTGCCAGCCATTCCAACGGGTTTTCCATTTGAATCTTTTACTACAGCGTTTACCCACAGCATTGTTGCGTTCAAAGCTTCGTTGTAATTTATGTTGAAGTTGTATTCGTCTGTTTCATAAAGCGTCATATTGTACCAATAATCGTTTGGGTCGCTTGGATTTACAGTGTACGAATATTCCATTCCGCTCCAAAATTCCAAATCGGCATCACTTGTCCAAAACACAGATTTACTCAAAAAAGAATTCTGGAACGAGCGGAAATCTTCAAATGCAATGGCACGATTTTCTTCATCTTTTGGATTTATAAGATATTTTACAATGGACGGAGTTTTTACCATTTGCCGAACAAGTGTAAGTTGCTCATTCATATTAGCTTCAAATTCAAGAGTGCGAAGTTGCGCGTGCAGATTCATCGATTCTTGGGTTGCCGTTTTAAAAGACAAATGCGCAATTGCGTTTACAATAAACAAATCTATTACAATGATTGCAATAAGTCCGATTGAAATGCCTAATTGCTTTGAACCTTTTTTCATTATACTAAAACTCCTTCTGTTGTAGACAAAGCATTACAGAGCTATGCAGGTTAAGAACCGAATTTGCGGCAAATGTGTGGGAGTGAGACAAGCCCCTGCATAGCCGTGTAATGCTCGTTTTACTTTCTAAGCCTCCCTTAAAAAATTATATAATTTTTTTTGAGCAAATTAAGCTAATTCCGATGAATAAGCACTTTTTTGCGATAAAGAATCAAAAATAAAAATCCGATAAAAAATTTATGAAGCAAATAGCAATATGCGATGACGATTCTGAAAGTTTGCGGTACATTCATAGCCTTGCGGAAAACTTTTTAAAATCTCGCGGATTTTCTGATGTTTCGCTGAATGATTTTAATTGTGCACAATCTTTTATTGCGCATTTAGAAAATATCAAAAAAGTTGACATTGCATTGCTTGATGTTTGTATGGGGGATTTTTCGGGAATTGAGGTTGCAAAACGAATCCGAGCAAAAAATTGCGTAACAAAAATTATCTTTTTTGCACAATCAGCGGAATTTGCGGTAGAAGCTTTTTCTGTAAACGCAAGCCATTATCTTGTAAAGCCATTCAGCCAAGCCGAGTTTGAAGAAGCAATGGAACGAGTTTCAGATGTGCTTAAAACTAGCGACAAACAAAAGCAAATTCTTATTACAGAAAAAGGCAAAATCACAACAGTTATTGCTGTTTCGGATATAGATTACATAGAAAGCATTGGCTATCATCGATATGTTCACACAAAACAAAAATTGTTTGTTGAAGTTGTAAAAACACTTTCTGCCTTTTTGCAAGAACTCAACGAACTTTCGCCTGATGAATTTATTTCTCCGTACCGAGGCTACATTGTAAACCTTTCTTCTATCCGCACCATAACAAGCAAATCGATTAAAATGAAAGACGGCACTTCAATTCTTATAAAACCAGGCGAATTTAAACAAATAAAAGCAAAATTTTTTTGACTATACACTTGAACGGGGGGAGATTGTCTAAAAACTCAGATGCGTAGTGTTGAATCTCCCCCTAACA
>CALCEK010000098.1 GCA_937900125.1 uncultured Treponema sp.
TTCCGATCTCCTAATGAAGAAGTGAAATTCGGCTTGTACAAAAAACTGCTCCCCTTGTATGCAGGCTTTCCGAACGATGACAAGAAAATCGAAATCGTCAGCTTCTTAAAAGAACTTCGCGCGGGCAAAGTGCAGGAATTTATGGAGCGCATAAATAATATCTTTGCAGCCGCCCCAAAGCCTACTAACCAAAAGCAGTACGAGCTTAATTGTCAGGCGTTCGTGTGGCTCATTTTCAAGCTCATGGGTGAATTCGTGCTGTGCGAAGTGCAAAACGGCAAGGGCAAAAGCGATGCCGTCGTGTGGGAAAAGGACACGATTTACATTTTTGAATTCAAAATGGACAAAACCGCAAAAGAGGCGATGGAGCAAATCAACGGCAAGGAGTACCCAATCGCCTACCAGAACGACGGACGGAGAATCGTGAAAGTCGCCGTGAACTATTCAAGTGAACAAAGGCAACTTTCTGAGTGGATTATTGAGTGAGGAACGCACATTTGCCTAACTGCGTCAAACTTTTTGGAATAAGTGATTCTTGCGTGAATTTTGGAAGCTATTGATGCTGTCCTTGATTTAACTTTGCGAGTTCATCTTGTAACTTAGTCAGTCTTTTGTTTAGACTTTCCACGGCATTGCAGTCATACCACTACTGTGCAGACACTCTCTAGAAATACACAATAGTGGATTTCTAGAAATGCCCAAAATCTTAGCTCTTGCTTTTGTCAATTTTGGCGAATGTCCGCGTCATATTGAGCAATAGGCGTTGCCATGCATTGTTGCGCACTACTTCTCCGAATAACTGGCAAAAGTGCGTTTTTTACTTGACTAAATACTTTTTTTTGTATAGTGTTTTAACTTTTTGTATGGGGCTTTTGCCCAAGGAGAAACACTATGAAATAAACCTGTTCGGAAACTTCAGTTTCAGAACAGGTTGCTCAGGTCAACGAGTTTAAAATCGCGCTATTTTAGCGATTTTAAACTCGTTGACCTGAGCGGAAACATGGTTTCCGAACAGGTCTATTGATTTATCTTCTGGAACTTACACGGGCGACCCCACAACTGATGGCGAAATTGTGATAACCCCAACAAAAGTTGCTGACCTATCTTCATATACACCAGATTCTAGTACAGAAGAAAGCCAAACTATAACGATAACTAATGCCGATGTCCCGCTAGAAGATTTAAGTAGCGAAGAGCAAGAAGAAGGGAAAGAAACCATTACTATAAAAGACGGAAAAATGACTTCTGGGGGATTCACATTTACTCGCCAGTAAAACAAATTATTTGTTTGCGAAATGCGCGAATGTGGCGGCGGGCGTGAAAATGCGCAAATTGTTTTTTTAAATGCGTTTTTTATTCTGTACAAAATGCGGTGTTTAAAAAAGTTGGCCGCCGCCCAAACCTCCCTTCCCACACATTTTGCCCAAACGATTTACAATTAGTCAAATTTCCATGTGCCGTAATTGTCTACGACGGAGGCTTTCATGCTTGAGAGGGGCTTCCAGACTATTGAAAAAGTCATATAGGGTTCAAAACTGTATTCTTTTGTGCCGTCGGCATTGCTAATTAGGCGCGGAGAAATGCTACAGGTTGTAGAAAAAAGCCAATCGTGCAAATTGTGAGAAACAGAAAGGCTTAGACTTTTTAGCTTAAAGCCAGAAGATTTGCGTTTTGTCTGATTTGGGTCCCAAAATTGACCGTTTCCCCAAAATGAAAAAGAATTCCACAGGTCAACAAAAGGATTTGTTTCGCCAGGAAGCTGCATATCGTTATTAAAAAGTGGCTGAACGTAGCGGTAAATAACGTTGTTCCGCGATTCCATGCTAAATGTTATGTTTAACAACTTGTTTACTTTAAAACTTAAAGCGGGCTTAAAAATAAAATAACTGTTTGTTGGGCGAATGCAATCCACAACGATGCTTGTGCTTAAATTAGGCGCAAGGCTGATTCTGTTTTTCCAAAAGTAGTAGGTGTTTCCGCTTGTTGCGTAGGCAATGCTTGCACTTTCCGCTAAGAATTCCTTGTTTTCTCTTACAGTCCAGCCCGTTTCAGCGGCAAAATCGTAACCGTAAGTGTAATTCATTGTGTAAGAAAGTTGCAAATCTTCCCAGGTGAATGCCAATTTTAGCGCACTTGCGTAATCATCTTCTAATTCGTAGTTAAATGATTCGGTGATTTTTACTTCATTTGAAAAAAGTGCAAGGCTTGCCGTTTGCTTAAATGGCTTTTTTTCCCACACCAAAATTGTGCTGTCAGAATCCGAAGGATTTTCTTCTACACCAGTTTCAAAGCTAAGACTTAGGTACGGAAAAGTGAGCGCAAGTGTTGCCGTAAAATCGCGCTCTTGTGGCGGAAGTGTGGCAGAAAAAGTTAGGGCTTGCGAAAAAGAATCCGTTTCTTTTGCACTCGCGGTAGCAGACAGGGTGTTTACGGTGACACAATCTTCATCGTTTATGTCCATTGTTAAAATTTCCCATTCGGGATTTTCCGCATCTCCCAAAAATTCCGTCCTAAAAAATTTAATTGTAGAAGTCCAAGAAATATTGCTGTCCTTAAAAATTGAATTGTACAAAAGCGGTTTAACAACCAATTTGTTAGAATCAGAAAGTTCAATTTTTTGCGCAGTGTAGTCCGCTTTTTTTATGCTTAACTCAGAAGCTTCGGTGTAACCTTCTAAACGCGGGTGTTCTTGGTAAATCGGACTAAAGAGAATCTCATTCGTAAGGGTGGCAAGCGAACCTCGCCAAGAAAAATCGCTAGAAAGTGTGAAGGGAAATTTCATCTGAAAATACGTGGATTTTACATTTTCCCAGAGGAAATCTTCGGGCTTTGTAAGCGAGGTGGATTCGTATGTTATTTGCGAAGTATATTGCGGTGTTGCCGAATAAGAAAGTTTGTATGCGACTGAAGGAAAAGTTACAATTGTGTAATTTGGGGCGGCATCTAAAACAGGAAAATCTTCTTCGCTTAAAGCAAATGCGTTTTCTTCTACAACGGTCGCTTGCGCTTTTTCTTCAGATTCTGGCTCGGCTTTAGAATCTTCTTCTTTTGCGTCATTTTCATCGTTTGTATCTGCCGCAGATTCTGCCGCAGAATCTGCGGATAAATCTTTTGGGGCTTCAAGTGCAATGGGAAAGTTGGGACTTGCCTTTTTTGCAGAAGATTGCGCTGGATATTGAAAAAGTGTTCCCGCAATTTTTCCGGTCGCACTAAATGGCGTAACTTGTGACGGATAGTAAAAAGACCTGCGCGGGGTATACGTTGCCCAATTATCATTTGTCAAAGAAGAAATGTCTGTATTCGCTTTTGAAGAAAACACCACCGAAGAAGAAATATTTGTAATAGAAAGCGTGTTTAGGTAGGGTTTTACAAAATCAGGAAGTGGAATTGAATAAGAACCACTCGCTGTCCAAGTAAATGACGTAACTGTTGTGGAAGTGTCGGAATCTTCATCATCGCTTGAAGAGGAATTCATCAAAAATCCAATCCAATCCATATATTCTTTTCGGTCAAGCAAAAAATCCTCAGAAAAATACGGGTCGGAATAAATCGGGAGGGACAAATTCAATGTAAAAGGCGAAGAAACGGAAAGGTTAAAATTTCCCGCGTATCTAAACGGCAGGGAAATGCCCATAAAATTGGAGTCATCGCGGTATATGTTTCCTTTAGAGGAGTAGGGAACGTAGGCATTGCGCGTGCTGTCTAAAAAAACCGTATTGCTAAATCCCAAATCCAAAAATCCGTCCAAATTGGTAATGTATTTTTCGGGTTTCCACGCTCCTTGAACGCCCGCCATTCCGCCAAGTGTAGAATAATAGTCGCCCATGATTTTTATATAATTGCTGGTGTTTCCCGTATAGTCTTCGTCAAGATTGTGCAGAACAAGTCCTTCTAACTTTTGCTCTTTTAATTTTGAGGATTTCATAAAATTGTAAAGTCCCGCACCCACATCATCATCGCTTGTGTCGCTAGAATCCAAAGGTTTTCTGCCCCAAAGATATGTTGTTGTTTGGAAAAACCAGCCTTTCCGCTCGTCAATTCCAAAAGTCGGATTAAAAACTAACTCGTCTTTTGGATAGTAAAATGCGGGTAGGTACATAACGGGAATTTTTCCCACAAACAAAACTGCGTTTGCAAAGGCAAATTCTCCGCCTGGCAAAAGCCAAATCCTAGAAGCCCAAATGCGCCAATGCGGTTCTTCGGCATCGCAAAAAGTGAGCGTGGCTTTTTTAAAGGCAACCGTTCCTTCGCTATCTTGACCAAATTTATCTGAAGAAACGATTAAAGTTGAATCTTCTGGAAGATTGATTGCGTCGCTTTGAGTTTGTATAATTCGTCCGTTATCAAAAACGCCTTCCATTGTGCTTGTGTTAAACAACAAAGTGTTTGCGTTTACATTTTCGCCGCCTTCGCTACCACTGCTTTGTAAAAGTGTAACGCCGCCTTCGGCAAATAACATTGAAGTTTCGCGATTATACAAAATGCGGCTTGCGGTTATGGTAACAGTTTCTTTTTCGCGCGTTACTTCAATAGAAACTGCCCCAGTTAGTTCAATTTGTTCCGCGCCAGTAATCGGGTCTTTTGCATAAGAAGTGTGCGAGGCGTTTAGAATTTTTATCACACTGCTACTTTGCGCCTGTAATGCAAAAGTGAAAATCGTAAAAAAAAGTAGGGTGCAAAGTTTTTTTCTAATGTGCATAGGGAGTTTTAGCTCCGATTTTGTTCGCGTTCTAAGAGTTGTTTGATAAAACTTCCCGTGTAACTTGATTCATTTTTTGAAACTTCTTCGGGATTTCCTTTTGCTACAACAGTTCCGCCACCCATTCCGCCTTCTGGTCCTAAGTCGATTATGTAATCGGCTTGGCAAATTACGTCCATATTGTGTTCAATCATCAACACGGTGTTTCCCTTATCAACGAGTTTTTGAATCACTTCCATAAGTTGTTTTATGTCAACAAAATGAAGCCCCGTTGTAGGTTCATCAAGAATGTAAAGTGTTTTTCCCGTTGAAGGTCTACTCAATTCAGAGGCAAGTTTTACCCGTTGCGCTTCTCCGCCAGAAAGTGTTAAGGCATTTTGCCCAAGCTGAATGTAGCCCAAGCCCACATCTTTTAGCGTTTGCAATTTTTTTGCTATATGAGGAATCCCGCTAAAAAAGTCCACAGCATCTTCAATCGTCATATCAAGAACATCGCTAATTGATTTTCCTTTGTAAAGGACATCGAGCGTTTCTTTGTTAAAGCGTTTTCCACCGCAAACATCGCATTGTATAAAAACATCAGGAAGAAAATTCGTTTCTATAGTGATTGTGCCTACGCCTTGACAATTTTCGCACCGACCGCCTTTTACATTGAACGAAAAACGCCCACTTTTGTAACCACGAGCTTTTGCTTCTGGGAGCGAGGCGTACAATTCTCGTATTTTGTCAAACACCCCAATGTAGGTAACGGGATTACTGCGGGGCGTTCGCCCAATAGGACTTTGGTCTATGTTAATAACTTTGTCAATTTCTTCAAGCCCTAAAATCTTTTTGTAATGGCCAGTTTCGTAATCGGTGCGCATAATTGCATTGCTTGCCGCAGGGTAAAAAACGTCATTTAACAAAGTGCTTTTTCCGCTTCCAGAAACTCCTGTAATGCAAGTGAATGTTCCAAGCGGAATGTCAACAGAAATATTTTTTAGGTTGTGTTCGGTTACGCCTTGAATTGAAATGATTTTTCCGTTCCCTTTTCGGCGCGTTTTTGGAATTTCCATTCGGATTTTTCCCGCAAGATACCGCCCAGTCATACTTTCTTCAACTTGCATTACCTGTTCAGGCGTTCCGCTTGCCATTACCCGTCCACCGTGTACACCGGCTTCTGGGCCAATATCTATAAGCCAGTCGGCAGTTCTAAGAGTTTGCTCATCGTGTTCAACAACAATCACGGTGTTTCCCAAATCCCGCAAATAAGTAAGGCTGTTTATAAGCCGAATATTATCTCTTTGGTGAAGTCCAATCGAAGGTTCGTCCAAAACGTACATAACTCCCGTGAGCGCACTTCCAATTTGCGTTGAAAGCCTGATTCTTTGTGCCTCCCCGCCAGAAAGAGTCGCGGCAGAACGTTCAAGCGTCAAATATTCCAATCCGACATTTTTTAAAAATGAAAGCCGATTTTTAATTTCCTTTAAGATTTGCGTGGCGATTTTTTGCTCGGTGCTTGTTAGCGGAAGCTTTGAAAAAAAATCGATTGTTCCAAGCACGGACAATTCTGTTAAATCCCAAATATTTTTGTTCCCGACCGTAACACCAAGTGCCTCGCGCCTAAGCCTTTTTCCTTTGCAAGAAGCACATTCTCTGTGACTCATATATTTTTCAAGAGCTTCGCGCATATTGTCGCCCCAAGCTTCTGCGTATCGCCGCTTCATATCGTTAAAAACGCCAATCCACGGGCGATTGTACGTGCTTTGACCTTCGCCACTTTGCTTTTTGTAAACCCACTTTACGTTTTTACTTTCATCGCCGTTCCACAAAAAATTGCTTTGTTCTTTTGTAAGAGACGATAATGGGGTGTCCAAAGAAAAACCGCCCGCTTCTGCAATCGCAGAAAACATTGCGTGATTCCAGGCTCCTTCGGGATTGTAGGGCAAAAGTCCACCTTGATTAAAACTTAAAGAGGAATCTGGCATAATGAGTTTTTTGTCAAATTCCATTTTTTCGCCCAAACCCGTACATTCTGGGCAAGCTCCAAAAGGATTGTTAAAACTAAAAAGTCTAGGCTGCAATTCAGGAATCGAAATTCCGCAATCAGGACAAGCATTTTTTTGACTAAAGAAAACTTCTTCTTCTATATAATCGGCATTTCTATCGTAAGGTGTGCCTTTTGCGTCAAGTGCGCGAGTTGCCACATCGTATGCTTCTTCGCCTTTGTTTACGCGGCGCAAAACAATAATTGTTCCGTTTGAACTTTTTAAGGCTGTTTCAACAGAGTCGGCAAGGCGTTTTCTTACGTCGCTTTTTAAAATGATTCGGTCAATTACAATTTCAATAGTGTGTTTTTTTTGTTTATCCAATTTAATTGAATCTTCTAATTCAACCATTAAGCCGTCAATTCTTGCGCGGACAAAACCTGATTTTTTGGCATCTTCTACCACTTTTTGATGCTCGCCTTTTTTCCCTCGAATGACAGGCGAAAGAATCGTGATTCTTGTTCCTTCGTTCCACAAAAGAATCGAGTCGATAATTTGGTCTGTCGATTGCTCCTTGATTTCCCGCCCGCAAACAGGACAATGCGCTTTTCCAATTCGGGAATACAAAAGTCTGTAATAATCGTAAATTTCTGTAACAGTTCCAACCGTAGAACGCGGATTTTTATGAGTCGTTTTTTGCTCGATAGAAATTGCAGGCGAAAGTCCAGTTATAAGGTCAACATCGGGTTTATCCATTCTGCCCAAAAATTGCCGCGCGTAACTAGAAAGGCTTTCCATATAACGCCGCTGTCCTTCAGCAAAAAGCGTGTCAAATGCAAAAGAACTTTTTCCGCTCCCGCTCAAACCGCTTACAACAACCAATTTATTGCGCGGAAGTTCAACATTTATGTTCTTTAGATTATGTTCCCGCGCTCCTTGAACGATAATTTTATCTTCTCCGTCAACCTTGTGAATGGCTACATTATTTTCACTCATAGTGCATATAATAGATGAAAATCGCCCTTTGTACAATCGGAATTTTTTCGCTCAAGATTAAGGGCATCCCTAAAAATTGCCAAGAAAAGCGGAATGTGATACAATTTCAAGCATGAACAGAGAAAGCGGACTTTTAATACAACTAAAAACGGCGAGGCTTATATTTTGCAGGATTTAATTGCTAAGGAGAATCAAAATGACAAACTTTAGACAGATTTTTGAAAACGACTTTTGCGGAACAGACAAATTTTTGGACGAAGTCCTAAAGCCTATTTTTGGCGATTATGAAAAAGGCTATGACGAGCTTACCTCAGGCGACGATGAAAAAGAAAGAGCGAAAAGCGCAAACATCGAAAAAATCCGCCATGCAGCTAGCTTTGACTTTTTTGGAAGCGAGCTAAAAGTTTTTGACGTTACAGTAAGCGACAGAAAAAAACTTGAGAACAACCGTGTTGGAATTCAGGCAATAGTCCGCCAGTATATCGCGCAGTTTGAAGGAGCGCTGATTGTTTTTCATCATCAGAATGTGGAAAACAAGGAATGGCGGCTTTCTTATGTAGAAAAGCGGACAGGCGCAAAGGATTCCACATCGGCAAAAAGATATACCTATATTCTTGGAAAAGGGCATCCTGCAAAAACTATATCGGAACGCTTTAAAGAGTTAGAGAGCAAAAAAGACAACGATGAAGCCATCATTCTGCAAGCTCTTACAAACGCATTTAGTATTGCTCCTCTAAGTGATGATTTCTTTGATGAATACCGCGAGCATTATGCAGACCTTGTTGAATACATCAGCGGAAAACGCTTTATAAAAAAAGGCGGAAAGTTTGTTGAGGAAAAAACAAAAAACGCAAACGGAGCATTTAAGGATGCCTTTGGCGGTGACGACAAACTTGTCCGCGACTTTGTGAAAAAGATGATGGGTCGCTTGGTTTTTCTTCACTTTTTGCAGAAAAAAGGCTGGCTCGGCGTTCCACAAAATGCAGAATGGGGAAGCGGTGACAAAAACTTTATTTACAATCTTTTTGAAAACGCGAGTGAAGATGTAAAAAAAGACTTTTTGGAACAGGCTCTTGAGCCGTTATTCTTTAAGACGTTGAACACTGACCGCGGAAAAGATGCGCTTGCCCCCAAAGTCCTTTGCGATATTTACGGAAGAAAAATACGCATACCATACCTGAATGGCGGACTTTTTGAAGAGGATGAACTAGATAAAAAGAAAGTAAAGTTTAAGAAAGAACATTTTAAAGCTCTTCTAGAGTTCTTTAGTCAGTATAATTTTACAATTGACGAAACAGACCCAGACGATCAGGAAATCGGCGTAGACCCAGAGATGCTAGGTAAGATTTTTGAAAACCTCTTGGAAGACAACAAGGACAAAGGCGCGTTCTATACGCCAAAAGAGATTGTTCAGTACATGTGCCGTGAAAGTCTGATAGCGTATCTTGAAGAAAAAACAAAAATAGCCGCTCGCGACTTTGTAATAAAGCATGAGGAAAATTTTACAAAAACTCAAAAAGACGAAGTCTTAAAATCCATTCGCGAAGTGAAAGTTTGCGATCCAGCGGTTGGTTCGGGTGCGTTTCCAATGGGAATGATGAACGAACTTTTAGCCTGCGCTCAGATTTTGACAGGAAACGCAATGACACGTGCTGATTTGAAAAAGCATATTGTAAAAAACAACATCTACGGCGTTGACATAGAAAAAGGCGCGGTGGACATTGCCCGCTTGCGTTTTTGGCTTGCCATTATTGTTGACGAAGAAGAGCCGCTTCCGCTGCCAAATTTGGACTATAAGATAATGCAGGGCAACAGTTTGCTTGAAAGTTATGAAGGAATTGATTTGGCTTGCTTGACAAAGGAGCGAGTTGACAATAATGGAAAAAAAGCTGACGACGGCAAAAAGGGAACAAAACATTACGAAAACGATTTGCTTGTCTATGGCGACGACGGAAAGGTTGTAGACCATGTTACTGAACTGATAAAAAAGCTTGACAGTTACTATCAGCCCCATGACCATGAGGCAAAAAAGCAAATAGACCAAGAGATTCAAAAACTAGCAAGAATGATTCTTTCTGATAAATTTGCCGACAAGAGGTTTTTGGACAAACTTGAAAAAGAGGGACTCAAGAATAACAGCAATTTCTTTTTGTGGCATGTGTGGTTTAATGATGTATTCAGCCGACCGAATGATTGCAACGGCTTTGACATCGTTATGGGGAACCCGCCGTATATATTTGCACGCGATGCGCATTTTAGCGAGGATTTTAAGAAAGATATTCAACGCGATTATTATTCAAAATTGGCTGACAGAAATAAATCAAAAGCTAGTCAATCAGGAAAAATAAATTTATTTGCTCTCTTTATTATGAAGGGCATAATGCTTTCAAATAAAAATGGTATACTCTCGTATATTGTTCCAAACAATATTTTGAGAACTACTACATATGATTTAGTAAGACGCTATATTCTAGATAACACATCTGTTTCGCAAATAGTTGATTTAGGAAGTGGGATTTTTGAGAAAGTTACTGCATCAACTATTACTTTACAATTACTTAACAAAAAGGATAAAAATAATGAAGTCTTAATTCTAACAGATGCAAAAAGCTTGAATCCTATTGAAGCAACGCTTTCCAGAATTCCGCAAGCACAATTTTTAGATAATACTAGTTATGCTTTCAATATTTATGTGGATTTAAAAAGTATTAATCTAACGCGAAAAATGGAGTTAAACTCAAAGTTGTTTGGCGATTATTGTATAGACATTATAGAAGGCATTGTTGCAAAGAAATCTTTAATCTCTACGGAATCTGGAAAAAATAGATTTCCTATGCTTGAAGGTAAATGCATTAAGAAATATTCAATAATTGGTATTAATAAATATATTGAATGGAATGTTCCAGAAATCCATAGAACTAGACCAAATTATCTTTGGGAACAAAATGAAAAGCTTGTTACACAACGAATTAGTGGAGGAAGCCATCCAATTATAGTTGCGTATGATACATTTAAATACAAGGCTTTTGCTTCTGTAAATAATATTGTTTTAAAAGAAGAGTACAGACATTTATACAAGTTCTTCTTAGCCTTGCTAAATTCTAATGTTTTAAATTGGTATTATGCAAACAATTTTTCAAACAATTCGGATTTAACGGTTAATATTTCAAAGACTTACCTAGAAAAATTACCAATTCCACCGTTTAATATTACTCAGCAAAAGCCCATCATTGCTCTCGTCGATAAAATCCTCGCCGCCAAAAATTCCAATCCACAGGAAGACACCAGCACAGAGGAAGCAGAAATCAACCGCCTTGTGTATCAGCTGTATGGACTGACCGAAGAGGAAATTAAAGTCGTGGAGGAGCGGTAGGTGAATTTTTCTGCAAAATATGGTATACTGTAAGTAATTGGAGGTATCTTATGGTAATGCAAGCTGTTGTTAATGGAAATTCCGTTACTGTTGTTGACGAATCGCTTCGTGCGTACGAGGGGCAAACTGTAATGATTGATATATTGCCACCAGTAGATACAAAGCGTGATGTTAAGCAGACGATGGCGGCTCTTGATGCGCTCTGCCATCCGGGAAAGCATATCTGGACGGAAGATCCCGCCGACTACATTCGGAGAATGCGCGACGATGACAGGGTATAAGCAGATTTATTTTGACACGACACCTCTCATTTATTATCTTGATTCAGTTCAGCCGTATGCCTCAAAAGTCAGAAGCTTCATAGAGGATGCGTTGACGAATGAAAGTTTATTTATGACTTCGACTATAACGAACACGGAGTATTTGGTTATTCCGTTTAGAAAACAGGATTACGAAAAGGTCATGGAGTTTGAGCATTTCAAGCGTCTTCTTAATCTTGGAATCATAATTGTAGACAATTCTATTTCAACTCTTGCAGCCCAACTCCGTGCAAAATATAAAGGCAGAAAAGGCATGGATTCCATTCACCTTGCCACTGCAATCATACATGGTTGCGATGTGTTTTTAACGAACGATAAGCAACTGCGGCAGATTGAAGAAATCAAAATTCTGTTAGTTGATGATTTGTAATGCTAGATTTTCCCTCCGCACAACGGTCATTCTGAGGGCGCAACAGCAACCGAAGAATCTACTGCGCCACCAGAGCGCAAAATAGACGCTGCGACCACACGCCCCTGCTATGGTCGCATGTACAATCTGTATGAACTGACGCAGGACGAGGTAAACATCATCGAAGGCAAAAACTAATGCAATTTTTGCGGTTTTGTGATACAGTGTAATGGAATGGAGGTGAATAATATGTACGCTACTCAGGCTTATGTAAGTGGCAATACTGTTACTATTCAAGATGAAATCCTCAAAGATTTTGATGGGCAAAAAATAACGGTGAATATTATTTTTCCCGAACAAAAGAAACGCGCTATTGAAGATTTTTTTGCATTGGCAGACGAATTGCATCTAAACTCTCATGGACAAAAATGGACACGGGAGGAAATGCATGAGCGATAGAATTTTCATCGATTCAAATGTTTTTGTTTATAGCATTGATGATGATGATTTGGTAAAGCAAGCAAGTGCAAAAAGAATTGTGAGTGCGCTCTCAGAAAACGATGGCAATGTTTCTACACAAGTCTTACAGGAATTTTACAATGTAATCACAAGCAAATTAAAATGTCCAAAAGACAAAGCTAAGCTGTTTGTTGAACATATTGCAAATTTTATTTTCATCAAAATTTGAATGAATAATTTCACCATTGTTCTTTAAGAGAATTGATTCTGCCGTATTGCAATCTTCAAAGCATACATCTGAATCTG
>CALCEK010000099.1 GCA_937900125.1 uncultured Treponema sp.
AATGAGTGAAGCCGCGATAGAAGCGGAAAGAGCTGCGCAGGAAAATCCCCGCCCAGACTATCTTGACGAGCAGGGAAATCCGCACTGGTTTGATGAGGAAGATGATTTACCATACCAAATGCCTTTTGACTTGGTTAATCGAAGCGAACTGCTGTTTGCGGGAAGTGAGGAAACAAGTGGCTATGTCTACCAGATTCGCACAGATGACGGACTCAAAGATGAAATTGCCCCAGCTTTGCGCGATTTAAAAGAGAACGAGCATCTTTTTATTGAATATCGAAAATGGCTGAACGGGGAGGAAAACAAATATGACTTTTCAGCATTCATTATGAAAGAAAATGGAGACGGCACATATTCCAATCCAGAAGATTTGAACACACGATTCAATAAGAACCGCCTAGATTACCTTGCTGAAAACGATGCTACACACAATCTCAAGACTCAAGTTCGTGCGTACATTCAGGGTGAGCAGATAAAAGAGAAAGTTCTTCAGATTCAGAGGCGAGAGGAGGATTCTCTTGCAAATGTAAAGGTATCAACAGAAAACTTCCGCGATGTATTCAACGATGTCATCAAACTTCCGCAGTTTAAGGATAAGCCATTGGAAGCTGCCAGCTGGTGTTTCTCAAAGGTGACAAAAGAAAACAAGGCAAAAGTTGCACAATGGTTTTCAGAATTAGGCTGCAAGACAAAAAAAGACACGGACAAGTTGTTTAAAAAATGGAACAAGGAAAGTGCTTTTAAGCAAAATGCTTTTAAGCAAAATATCAGTAAATCAAAATCTAAAGAAAATAATTGGTCAATTTCAGACTAAAGGAAGATGAACTATGGAAAATCAGAATGCGTTTATTGCGACAACAAATTATATAAGAAAAGTAAAGCTGCCGTTTGGAGTTGGAGTTATCACTTCTTTTTCAGAAGCGGATGCAATGAATCTTACTGTCAGAAGGCGGCATCTTGAAACACGAAACGAGTGGTTTGACATTGAGATTCCAGACCGCAAAACTTTTCTTTGCCTAGACGTTTTGCTAGAAGAAAATCCAAAGCTCGTAAAATCAATTTTTGAACGATTAGAGAAAAACTCTAAAAAATAAGATAAGCATGAGGAGGCTTGTAATGAAAAAATTTTTTTGTGTTTGTGCAGCTCTTTTTGCACTTGGCTGCTCAAGATTGTTTGCTTTTGGCATAGGCGTACAGGCTGGCCCTGTGGTCGGAAGCGGTTTTGGTTTTGGCGGAGCTGTTACGTTTAAAACTGATTCTTTACCATGCGTTTTTGCTGTGAGCGTTCCATCGTTTAATCCGTTTGCGCTCGGCGTTACGGCTGATTGGTGGATTGACAATCCGAGCATAAAAGATTCATGGAAATGGTTTTATGGTGTAGGTCTTGCGGGTGCCGTTTATTTTTCTGATTCAGCGGCAGCTTTAGGCTTTGGCGGACGTGCCTTGATTGGAACAAATCTTTTTCTTGCAAAAGATTTTATTGAACTGTATGCAGAAGCCGCATGGCAACCAATGATACACATTTCAAATGGCATTGGCGTGAGTTTACTTAATTTTCCGATTGACATTGGAATTCGATTCTGGTTTTAGGACATCGCATTTTCAAAGTTACCTCTAAAAATTGCAATTTTTAGAGGTTTCCATTAGAAAACTTTTGTTAGCGTAAACTTTAAAAGGCGAGTTTTATAGCTCGTCTTTTTTTTGTGCGTCATTCTAAGGAAGTAGCACACTGTGCAAGCACGATGTGTAGCATAGTGTGCGTTCCGAAGAATCTGTGTTTTCTTTTTTACAGAAAGAAGCACTTTGCAAATGGTGGACATTTTGCTACCAGCAACGCTTGTCAACGCCAAGTAGGGAGCACTATTGTTCAAAAATAACTTCGCAAAATAATACCTTGGTCGTAATTTCCAAAGCCTTTTCCAAAGATATTCATTCCGCCCATGTGTTCTGCATTTTCTTTTACACCGATTTTTACCCGAATGGAATGGTGTTCTGGAAGTTTTAAATCGGCAAGAGTCACATTTGAAATTTTAACTCCGTCAATAAAACTTCCTTCATCAGTAACAGAAAAATGTTTTAAAAGCCCATACTGACTTCCTTCAAGTTTCCACCAAAGCGGTGTGTATTTTCCGCGTTTGTCGCCGTAGTCACCAGGACTTGTCCACGTGCCGACTTCTGTTTTATTAATCCACATTGTAATGTCGCTCGGCCAATTTGAATTTGTTCCTGGAGTTTCAGAAGAAAGTTCTAAGGAGACTTCCAATTTTGTAAGTGATTTTGATTCGTACATTGTGTTGTTTGGAAACTTATATTCAAAACTCCCAGAGCCGCACCACAAAAGTCCCGCTTTCATTCTGTCGGGATTCAAAAATGAATCGGCAATATCCAAAAGCCCAATTATTTTTTCTGTTGAACAAAGGCCGCACGGAGCTGTAACTTGATAATCGGTAAAAATTCCAATTGGCATTTCAACTTCAATGTAATTGTTTTGAGAATTTTGTTTTTCGGGAAATTGAATCAAAAGTTCGCGAAACGCGGGACGACAAATTTTTTGGTTTCCCTTTTTGGCTTTTACAGATTCGGTTAAAATCAAACCTGCTTCTTCTAAAATGGAAATGTGTGTTGCTACCGTTGACTGTGGGAGCGAAAGCACATCCGCAATTTCGTTAATGTTGCGCTTTTGCTCTCGTAACAAATTTAGCATTTGTATTCGCGGTTCAGAGGCAAGTGCTTTTAATTTGTTCATATCCTCTAAAGGATTTATAACCAACGTGTTTTCTTCGTATTCCATAATTCACCGTCTTAAAGTAAGTCTGTTTTTAAGTTAAATTTTAAGGCAATCAAAATTACCATGTGTACAAATAAGGACAGTTCTCGAAATTCGCCAAAGCAAATTCCGAGAGTACCTTATGAGAGTGAATACAGCTCCCGTTTTATTTTTATTTTTTTTGCAAAGTCAAAACTGTTGCAGAGTAGGGCGGAACTGTGTAGCTAAAGTTTTCCGAAACACCGTCAAATTGTTTTGTTTTTGGAGAAACTTTTTTGGGGTCAGAAAAACTGTTTTCGTCATACTGTTCGCCAGAAATTGTTACGGCTTCGCCTTTGTCTGAAAGGAATCCAACATTGTTTAGCGCAATGTCAACCGTGCGGGAATTTTCTGAAACGTTTACAATTTTTACTAAAACTTTTCCGTCATTTGTTTCGCCAACGTGAGAGAACATTTCGTCAAAATTCTTTACGTCTGTATAACTGTGAATAAGTTTTCCGTCTAGGTAGCATTTGTAAGATTCACCGTCAACTTCTATGCGGATATTGTACCAAACATTTGTTTCAAGAGTCATTGCGGTAGCTTCGCCCAAAGTTGCTCTGCCAGTTGCCGTTCCTTTTTCAATGACTGATTGAGTGTTTCCCCAACCGCCCATATTCCACCAGTAAAGATTTTTTCCCTTTACGCCAAACATAATCAAAAATCCCTCATCACCGCCCGTCTTTTTTGCGTTGACTTCAAAGGTATATTTGTCAACATTTTGCATTTTGCCTTCGAGGTCGAGAATTGCCCGAATGTTTTCGCCACGATTTTTCTGAATAATGCTATTTCCGCTGTTTTCCCAATCGCCCGTTTCTTTTCGGAATGCAGAAAATGGTTCGGAAACAGAATTTGAATCATATAGAACAGAATTGTGCGTTCTGTCTGTTAATTTTACATCTTTGAATTCGGCAGTTGTTGCCCAAGTTCCAAGTCCCGTTGTTCCGCCGATAAATTCACGTGGTTTGTTTGACACAGGCTGTGTTATGTTTGATTTTACCGTGCGGTCGCTTTTGTGAGTCATAAAAAGTTGTTGAACATAATAATCGGGTGTTGCGTAAACAGAAGTTTCGTTAAACCAAATCATATCGGGAACCCACTGCGTTTTTCCATCGCGAGCAAAAAGTGGCGCGTAAGAAGAAATTTCTATAATGTCGCCATTTCGTTCTATAGAAGTCATATAGGCGGCTTCGGTCAAAGCGGCGTAAAGCGAATTTTTTCTGTTGTCGTCCCAAGAAGCGTATTCTCCAATAAAGACTTTCGGCTGTCCTTCTCCGCGCGGATAAAAGTCAAGATTGTCATAGCGACTTCCGTTTGAAAGAAACCAAGAATACGGATTGTAATAATGCTCGTCAATTAGGTCGGTTAAATTTTCTGTTTGGGATTCTGATTCCCATTTGCGCACCTGATTCCATGTGTTGTGGAAATTGATGTCGTTGTAAGTGTATCCAGAAGAAATTATCGTTTTTATTTCTGGATATTTTGCCTTAACACGTTCTGCAATATACTTAAAGCGGTCAAAATAATCCTTTCCACAATCTTCGTTTCCGATTCCCAAATAATGCAATTTAAAAGGTTCGGGGTGTCCCGCTTCGGCACGTTTTTTGCCCCAAGTGCTGTCGGCAGGTCCAGTTGCATATTCAATTAAATCAAGGGCATCTTGCGCGTAAAGTTCATAATCGCTTACAGGAGAAATTTCTCCGCTATGCGCCATTCCGCAACTAATTACAGGGAGCGGTTCGGCATTTATGTCTTCGCAGAATCTAAAATATTCGTAAAAACCTAAACCGTAAGATTGTTGGTAGCCCCAAAAGTTTGAATTTTCTTTGCGTTCTTCAACAGGTCCAATTGTGTCTTTCCACTGATAGCGGTCGGCAAGATTTAATCCGTGAACAATGCACCCGCCAGGAAAACGAATAAACGCGGGATGCAATTCTTCCAATTTTAAAGCGAGGTCTTCGCGCAAACCATTTGTTTCATTTTTGTAAATGTCGGCGCGGAAAAGTGAAACAAAATCAATGTCGAGTTCACCATTTTTGTCCGCATAAATTGAAAGTTTTCCGTTTTGCGTTGTGGTTTTTGCTTTTACATTGAATGTAAATTTTCTCCACTCATTTGTGATTCCTTTGATTTTTATGGTTTCGACATTTTTGTTTTTTCCAAAGAGCCGTTTAAAAAATCCCACAATTCCTTTTGATTGCTTTTCTTCTTCGCCAACAACGATTGTTACGGATTTGATTTTTCCATCTGGGGAGCGAAGGTAAACTGAACCTGGATAATTTTTCCCTTCTTCTAGGAACAATCCTGAGTATCCCGAATTTGAAATTCCATCTCCTTTTTGAGAAACTTCCAAATGCGCATAAATTGGATTGTTTTCATTTAAAGGAGAATCTTTTTTTGCCCGCAATTTTGACTTAAACTTTTTTCCTTTTAAATTTACGTTGTTCCAACTTTCTGTGGGACTTTTGTTTGAGTTGCGGAATTCAAAAGAACGATTTTGAATCATTTCTCCGTACAAACCACCGTCTGCTGCATAATTTATGTCTTCATAAAAAATGCCGAAAAGATTTGGGCTGACTTCCGTTTTTGCTGCCGAAAAATCTGCGGTGAGTTTTACGTTTTCATCTGCGAAGGCAAGGGAAGCGGCACTTGTTAGCAAAAGTGCCAATGCCATTTTTGCAGAGCCTTTTTTGTTTTTCATAGTTCCTCCTATCTTTCAAAAAAAATTGATATTAAACTAGACAGAATTTTTGTTTTTCGCGCTAGTTTTAAAAATAAAATAATTTAGCAAAAAATCTTTTCTATTAGAAAAAAGGTTTTTAGTTTTGAACATTCCACAAAATATTTTATTTTGCATAAGGCAAAAATTCTATTTTCAAAAATCCGTTTTTTGTTAAGAAAAAATTTTAAAAAGCTAAAGTTTAACTCGTTGTAATATCGCAAGTTAAAAGCTTTAACTTTAAAAAAGAACCTAAAAACAAAAGCTTTTAAAATTTTCCTTAACTTGAATTTCTTAAACTTTTTGCCCCTTGTTCTGAACAAAAATATTTAAATTTTTGCTTTATTCAGAATGGAAAAAATCAAAATTCAACCTATAATAATGATGTGGCATAAAATGCGAGTTGTCAAGGAATTTATCAAAAAAAATGAATAAATATCAATTTTTTCTGTTGACAACTGCAAAATTTGGTTTTACCATAAAATAAAAAGAAATCACGGAGGAAAATTATGAAAAAAACAACAAGAGGCGTTGTTGCTTTTTCTGCTGCATTGTTTGCACTAACTTTTGTAGGCTGTAGCTCAAAAACTGAATCAGGTGTAAATCCAGAAAAAAATAAGTCAGTTGTGGGCTATTATACTTTTGACGAAGGTGTTTCTGACAATGAAATAAAAGACCATTCTCCTGCCAAATCTGATGTGGTTGGAAATGCTTTTAATGGTGGCGAAACACAAGCTGGTGTTAAGGGAAACGCTTTAACATTCGGCGGAGATGAGTTTATTCAGTTGGACAACAATGTTCTTTCTGGCGATGGATTTACTTTTGCCGCCTGGGTAAAAAGTGATAGCTGGAAGATGTGGAACAGAGTTTTTGACATTGGTGGCGGCGATGGAACAAAGGACATTTTCCTTGCAGTTGACGGTCGTATTGCGGGAACTTTCACTGTGTACGAACAGTCAAGCGGTGCACACGTAAATGCTCCTCTAACACCAATTCGCAAATGGGTTCACCTTGCGGCAACATTTGGTAACGGAAAAGTTGCTTTGTACGTAAACGGAAAACTCGCCGAAGAAGCAGACCTTGACCTTTCTATGAAAGATATTGCCGAAGCTGATGGCGTTTATATCGGGCGTTCAAACTGGGCAGCAGACCCCTTGTTCAAAGGCGCAATGGACGAAATTGTTGTGGCAAAAACTGTTTTTTCAGCTGAACAAATTGAAGAGCTTTACAAGGCAAACGCAAGTGCTGACACAGGAAGTGTAAATGTTGCAGATGCAAAACCATTCAAATTGAGCGATGCAAAAGCCACCGCAACTTATTACACATTTGATGATGGTGTAAACCCAATCGATTCTGTTTCTGGAATCAATTCAACTACAAATGCAACAGAAACAACTTCTGGTCATAGCGGAAATGCAATCGTCTTAAACGGAGACGAACAATTCATCGAATTGAATAAAGATTTGTTTGCTTCTGACGGAATTACAATTTCTTTGTGGGTAAATCCAACTGAGTTTAACGATTGGTCACGAATCTTTGACTTAGGCGACCAGGCAACTGACGCTTGGCTTGGAAAAGACCCCGCTGGAAAACTTCGCATTGACGTAAATGGTCCATCTGGGAACATTTCTTTGGTCGGCGAACTTCCGCAAAATGGAACTTGGACACACGTTGCTGTAACGCTCGGAAACGATGAAGCCGCGCTTTATGTAAATGGAAAAATGGCAATGAACGGCGGAACAGAACTTACTCCAGCGGTTCTTGCAAAAACTGCAACAGGTCTTTATCTTGGTCGTTCAAACTGGCCAGACCCATATTTCAACGGAAAAATGGACGATGTTTTAATTATACAACGCGCTTTGTCCGAAGCAGAAATAGCCTCTGTTTTCAAAGGAATTGAAAAATAAAAATTAAAACACTGAGTAACCAATTAACTAGTTACTCGGTGTTTTTTTTGTAAAAATCATTTAATAGGTTAAATTTCGATTTTCTGAAATTTTTCATTCTACAAGAGTGGATGTTCCGAAGAATCTATGTGTGCTAAGTAAAAGAGATGTTTCGCTTCGCTCAATATGACTTAAAGTAGCGTGGCAAAGCTCGAAATTTGACCTAATAGAAAATCTAAAAATAATGAATGGAGGTGTTACAAAAAGTATGCCTTGCTTTTTTTGTTGGCGCACGCTGGCGTACGCTAGCGTACAAAGAATGCAAAGGCAAGTATACATTTTGTAACAGAATCAAATGAATATTACTGACATTACAGAACAAGACGAAAAATCCCCACTTATTAGGCAACGTGCAGACCCATTTGTCTACTTTCATCAAGATGGCTATTACTATTTTACGGCTTCCGTTCCCGAATACGATAGAATTGAACTTAGACGCGCTTGGTCGGTCAAAGGACTTTCCGAAGCTGACCCGCTAGTAATTTGGCGGAAGCACGCAGACGGTCCGATGAGTTGGCATATTTGGGCTCCTGAGATTCATTTTATAAATGGAAAATGGTACATTTATTTTGCGGCAGGCAGGGCAGAAGACCCTTGGTGGATTCGGACATACGTTTTGGAAAACACTTCGCGCGACCCATTTACAGGGCATTGGGAAGAAAAAGGTCTTTTGGAAAGCGAGTGGGATTCCTTTATGCTTGACACTACGGTGTTTGAAAATCATGGAAAATGGTATGCGGTGTGGGCGCAAAAACGCGCAGAACGAACGGAAAATTCTGCTCTTTTTTTGGCTGAACTTGAATCGCCTACAAAATTAAAACTCCCGCAAACACTTCTTTCAATTCCTGAATTTGATTGGGAATGTAGAGGTTTTAAAGTAAATGAGGGAGCGGCAGTTTTAAAACGAAACGGAAAAATTTTTATAACTTACTCCGCAAGTGCAACCGATTCAACTTACTGCATGGGACTTCTTGTTGCAGATGAAAATGCAGATTTGACAAAAAGTGAATCTTGGACAAAATCAAAAGAACCAGTTTTTGTCACGGATGAAAAAGCTGGAATCTTTGGACCTGGACACAATAGTTTTACACATTCAAGAGATGGAAAAACTGATTATCTTATTTATCATGC
>CALCEK010000100.1 GCA_937900125.1 uncultured Treponema sp.
GATCTGTGAGGGAACGTAGTTTCCGAACAGGTCTATTTACTATATATTTTATTTTACCAGTATGCAAGGGTGACAAAATGGGGTAGCAGGAACTTTTTGTTCTAGGGCGATTTAAATATGAAGCGATTTTTTGCAAATTTGATAGTTTTAATTATTGCGTGTGCGGCGATTTTTGCAATTGGCTGGGTTCAATTTCTTGTAAAACCAGGATTTTGCGGGATTATGATTTCAAAGACAGGTGGCATTTATCAACAAGTGCTTGTTCCTGGAAAATTTGTGTGGCGATGGGAAAAATTGCTTCCAACAAATGTACAAATTCTCCAATTTAAGACTGATTTAAGGGAAATTGAAAAAGTTTTTGCTTCTGAAAATACAAATAATGATTATTCGATAAAATTTACTATCACCTTGCAAAGCTCCCCTGAAGATATTCTTAAATTAGTGTCAGATTCAAAAATTAAAAATCAAGATGATTTAGATAAATTATACGATTTTGCTTCTTCACTGATTGCGCAAGAAGCCGCAAAACAAATTCTTGACGACAAAATAGGCTTTGGAAAAGATACAAAAGATTTGTCTTTTCACGAAATTTCTACAATTCAAAATAAATTTTCAGAAGAATTTAAGAATATTTCAATAATCCGTGTAGAATGTACGGAAATGAACATACAAACAAATCATTCTTTTGGAGGAGATTCTATGGAAAAACGATTGTACTGTATTCGAGGCGCGGTTTGTCCGCAAAATACCCCCGAATCAATTAGAGACCTTGTTGGCGAACTTTGCTCAGAATTATTTACAAAAAACAAAATACTAGACAAAGATATAGTAAATATTCAATTTACTATAACACCTGATTTAAATGCCCTAAATCCTGCAAGCGCATTAAGAACTAGCCCAAAACTTGCTTCCTATGATGTTTCACACATACCGCTATTTTGTTCGCAAGAACCCGTTATTCAGGGAATGTTAGATAGGGTTATTCGCGTAATGGTTACAGTCTATCTTCCAGAAGGAAGCGAAATTCAACCAATATATCTAGGGGAAGCGCAAAATCTACGCCCAGATTTGCACGAGGTACGCTAATGAATATTTGGCTTGTTACAAGAGAATATGCAGGAATTGCAGAAGCGGGCGGGGTAAAAAATGTAGCCTGTTCTTTATCCGAAAATCTTGTAAAGTGCGGACACACTGTTACAGTTTTTATGCCACTATACGGCTGTTCGGATATTAGTGCCATTGCTGATTTTTCTTGTGTTTGGCATAAGCCAGTAACTGTTCTTGTTCAAAATAAAAGATATATAGTTTCTTTTACACATGGAACTTTGAATGGGGTGAATCTTGTTTTTATTACAAATAAAGCTTTTTCGCAAAAGAAAGGCGTGTACACCTATACACCCGAAGAGGAATCCGCTGACAATTCTTGTACGCGGGGAACAGGTCATAAAGATGCGCAATTTTTAAATTCTTTATTTCAACAGGCTGTAGCTTTTTATGGAGAAACTTGTTCGGAAAATGAAAAACCAGACATAGTTCACTCACAGGACGCAACTGCGGCTTTAGTTCCAGCTTTTATTGGGCAAAAAATTGAAGAATCTGAAGTCTACAAAAATTTTTATGAAAAAACAAAATTCGTTGTTACTATACATAATGCGGGACCAGGGTATCATCACGAATTTTGCTCAGTGGAAGAAGCGTTTTCTTATACTAACCTTAAAATAGAAAATCTTAAAAAAGCCTTAAATAATAATACAGTTGAGCCTTTTTTGTTAGCAGCCCAAAATTCCTGCATTACAACCGTTTCTCCAGAATATGCACAAGAAATTTCGGCAGAAAAAATTGATACTGCGGGGCTTTCATCACATTTTAATCAATTTGGCACAAAAATAATCGGAATTACAAATGGAATCGACTTTTCAAAATACGAACCATCAAATCCAAAAGCTTCGTTACTTCCATTTGCGTTTAATCCT
>CALCEK010000101.1 GCA_937900125.1 uncultured Treponema sp.
TCTAGTCCCATTACCCATAACACATTTTGCGGACATAAACCGTTTTTTATGCTTTTTGAATATATTAGCTTGTTTATGTGGATTTTGTAAACTTTCATCTCTGTAAGGTCTACAAAATCTATAAAAGCGTCCATTGGTAGCATACACGTGATTTTTTCAGATTGCGGGGGATTCCCTTTAAATCTGGGGTCGCGTATGCGGGCTAGTCTGTTTAGCGGTTCATAGCCTTGTTTGAAAAAAAACGGATTTTTCATTGCTTTTATATCCGCAAGCTCTTTTTGTGTGATTTCCATTCTCATTTTTTGTGTCCTCCTTTTATTTTGTAGCACCAACTTTTTTTATAAACTTACCGCGCTTTATTTCATAAACGTTTGTTTTTGCGGGGTTTATTCCTAGAACGTACAATTCTTGATTATTTTGTACTCTGGTGTCTTTTTGGTCTTTTGTTATTATTGCCAAAATTTCCGCCTTTATTATTGCGTTATTTTTGGGGGCTAGAAATTGAAAACCTATAGCGTTTTTTTTGATTTTTTTATATTCATCGTATGTTATACCGCCTTCAATTCTAGGGATATTTGACAGGTCTAGCCTTGAATTTTCTAAAATATCTTTCTTTATTGCAAAAAACTCTGTTTTAGAGCTTAGCAATTCTTGCTCTTGTGCGGGTGTTAATATTATCATTTTGCCGTTTTCTATTCTGCCATTGTACGGACGTTTTTCCGCCTCACCCGTAATTGTAATTGACATTTTTAGATACACTGCATTTATTTTTGTGCGCGGGTTGTATCTATGGAATTGCGTCATTTTTGTTATTTCTGCGGTGTGGGTTTTTCCGTATTCAACACCGTATATTTGAATAGGGATATTTTTTGTTAGGTTTACTGTTTTTTCGCTTAGGTCGCTCCTTTTTAGAACGACTTGAACATTTTGCGATTTTAAGAACGCTCTCAACTGCCTTGAATATAAACGCTCTATTTCTGTGTGGGTTGGGTCTGATACTTTCGGACACTCTTCTAAAAATAATCTTATTGTGTACATTGTGCATTCTCCTATGGTAAAGAGCGGGAATAGGCGCGGACGCGCTTTTTCCCGCTTTCTTTGGGTTTTGGGTTGACTTGCTTACTTCTTGATTATGCGCTAGGCACTGTTCCTGTAACATAGCCACTGCGTGAGCCTACGCGCGAACTTCCGCGATAATCTATTACCCAGTAATAGACATCAAGGGTTGCGCTCGCGGTGCAAGGCACACTAACCGTGATAGTTTCCGCCGACAAAGCCGCCGATGAGACCGCTGCAATTAGGTTTTCTTGGTCTATAACTGCAACAACGATTACTGCATCGTCACTAATGTTTGTCGCGGCTGGTGCGGTAAATGTTGCGGTTAAACTGTTGCCTATTGCAAGTGTGCCGAGAGAAAAACCTGTTACGTTTGGGAGTCCACCCCTGTTGACTTGCAAAGTGGATTTTGTAAATGTTCCCGCGCTGATTTGGCTTTTGTTTAACTGTATGATTGCATTTCTTACGCTCTGACCGCGAGTATCAAGTGAATTTAGATATTTCATTTGGTCTGAAAATAACGCTACGAATTGCGTCATATCCTTAAACACACCGCGCACTGTTTGCTGGGCTGCGGTGTCTGGGTTGCTAGGTTTTGTGTAGGTGCGAATGGTATTTTTATTTTTCCATTTCGAGCCTACGGTTTCGCCTACCTTGCCCTCCCAGGAGCCTTTTAATAGGTTGAGTGTTCCCATAACTTAAACCTCCTATAAAGATTATTCTCTTCAAGGCTAAACAAATTACGTTTTGCCTTATCTTTTTTTATATTAAAGGCTTTTCTCCTCTTTGTCAACAAAAAAAAATTAAAGATTTTTTTATTCCAAATTTCGCAATGAGGAGTTTAAGAAGAAAAAAATTAAACATTTGTTTGATTTTTTTCTCTTTAGTCATTGTGTTTTGCAAAAGATTGTTCTCTTTTTTTTCTTTTTTATGGTTTGTAACTTATACCAAATGCGCTTTCGACCACAATATGCGGATATACTCTATGCGAGGTTGTTTGCAGATAAAAACCGTTACTATCCCATCCGAGCGTCCACGAATAATTTGAAATTGCATCATAACTAGTGTATCTTTTATTATCATAACCAAAGTTCCATTGACCGCATAGATTTGCAACAAATTTCTTTTTAGTTTCATCTACTGCAACAACTTGACAAGAACCGAGTTTGAATAAATCACTGTCACACGCTTTCTTATACATTTCAAATACTCTTGGATATCTATCTTTTACTTGTTTAGCAACACCACTTCCCATAACGCCCATGCCGTTAACTTGATGACATAAAATTGTTGCTTTAGAATCAAATAGATTTCCCTTTTTATTTATTATCTTCATTATTGAAAACTGTTTTTAAAAAATCACTTGCAACTTTTATGCCACTTTTTTCAGCATATTCTTCAAGTTCTTCACTTTTTAAACCATTTTTATATCCTTCTTCATAGCCTCGTCTTGCGCCAATATCATACAAAGAAGCAAGCATTTTTACTAAACTGCTATCATGTGCATAACTACAGTATGTTAAAACTTGAACAAACTTGTCTGTTCATTATTAACTTCTTGCTTCAACCTACCACTGCTTTTTAGTACCTCATTGCTAAGTATGTCATCCACTGTTGGGTAGTCCACAAGCGTAAATTCGGGAGTACGGCTCCCTATTATCCTTAAACCTTCTTCAAGTATG